>JBBRVA010000492.1:0-6282 GCA_038247295.1 Caldilineales bacterium
AAGCCAGACCAAACCCAAACCGATTAAGACGGTAATGCTGACGCCAATGCTGGCAATGGTGTGGCGGGCATCGGCCAGCAGCACTTCGCTACCTAAGTGGCGAGCTTTGCGCAATTCCCACCACCCGGTGATCGCCTGCACGATTGCGCCAAAGATCAGGGCGCCAATGCTCCACTGGTTAACCTCGAGTGGCGGCGGATCGAATAAGCGGCCAATGGCGCCAGTCGCCAATTCCCAAGTGGTAACAAAAAGCGCAGCGGCAATAAAAAGCGCAGCCAGTGTCTCAAATTTGCGATGACCGTAGGGGTGTTCTTCATCTGGTGGTTGGCTGCTAATGCGCACTGCAATCAGCCCGATGATGTTGGAAAGGCCATCAAAGAGGGTATCCAAACCGTCGGCGATCAGACTGAGCGCTCCGGTCCAGAGACCAACGCCCAATTTGGCGACAGTCGCGAGCACGTTGAGCAGAAAAGTAACAAAAAGAACACGTTGAATGGCAGAATAGTTTCGATTCATAAGGCTGGGGGACAAAAGAAGATAATTTCTCCTACTCTATTTCTCATCCTTGCTCATCATAGAACAGTTGGCGCTGTTTGTAAAATAGTTATACTATTTTTACACGGGCGCGACTAATAGACCAAAATGACACCACCCAATGATAATCCGGCACCCGTGCCCACCAACAGCACTTCATCACCGCGTTGTAAATGCGCTTGGCGAATGGCGACGTAGAGCGTAGCTGGAATGGAGGCGGCAATGCAGTTGCCCAGGTGGTCTAACGTTGTCACAATCTGCTCGCTCGGCCAACCAAATTTGCCCAACGTGCGTAAGGCTAGTAAGCTGGCTTGATGGGGCACTACCAACGCAATGCTGCCCAATCCACGGGAAAGCCCAGGCCGCAGCCGATCCAGAAAATGAGGCGTGTGCTGGAGTGCAAAGCGGGCGACCTTGCTGCCTTCCATGCTGAAAAGATTGTCGACGGCTTGCGCGCCCGGCTGATTCGGATGTTTGCGCGCGCCGCCACCGGCCACTTGGGTCAGATAAGCGCCATCACCATACGTCTCCAGGCGCGCCACGCACAGACCAGACAATTCGCCAGCCGGCGTTGCTCCAAGCACAACCGCGGCGGCCGCATCGCCGAGCAAAGAAGCGCTTTCCGGTTGGGCGGGATTTAGCCCGACCGAGGCAATTTCCGACGTTACTAATAAAATAGTACGGTAGCGATTACTGGCGAGCAGGCTGGCACACATATCTAGCGCAACCAAGAAGCTTAGACAGGTGGCGTGGATCGTTAGGCACGGGATGCCGGATGCACCCAAGCCTAGCTGGCGTTGGATCAACGGGGCGGTGTCGGGGATCGGCTGCTCATAGGAACCAGATGCATTGATGATCAGGTCGATGTCGCTGCCCGCGATGCCAGCGTCGGCAATCGCTTCGCGGGCGGCAGCGGCGCCCATCAAAGAATTGGTCTCCTCCTCATCCGCCCAGCGCCGCTCACGCACCCCGCTGTTACGCTCGATCCAGCCAGCGGGCAACGCGCAGAGGGTTTCCACTTCGCTGCTCGGCACAAGTCGCTTAGGCAAATAACGACCGATTCCCATAATTTTAAGTGGCAAAGGGTGCTGCATTGGGTTCCTTTACAATGTTCCAGATTCATGGGTAGAGAGGTAGACAGGTAAACAGGTAGATAGATAAACAGGTAGATAGGTAAACAGGTAGACAAGTAAACAAACCGATCCACCTGTTTACTTGTCTACCTGTTTACCTATCTACCTGCTCCCTATCTACTTGTCTACCTGCGCATCGTGCCGTCAAAAACCATATTTTTGGATCACGGGAATCGCCAACCGATCCAGCAAAACCTTGAGTATGCACCACGGGGTCTGTCGCGCTTTGGGCAAATGGTGATAGTAGACAGCGTTGTACTCAATCGCCGGCACTGCCCCGCGCAGCCGTTTGAATTCGCCAACACCTGCGCTACAGTGAATAAGCCGGTGATGTTGGATCCCTTCTAACGCGGTTTGGGTGCTCAAGAGTCTATACAAACCAAGCGCTTGGGGCAAATTGGTAGCATAGCCAAACAACGGCTGCGTCATCACATCGTCCACCCGCAACACGGCCATCTGTGTCTGCACGTTCGCAATGTAGGCCGACGACCCCGCTTGGATGAATGGCAGCAGGTAGCGTCGAGCATAGTCACCGTCTACCGTCGCCGGCCAGTCAAGCGCGCCAATACCCGCTTGATCGTAGAGATGGACATGGGCCATACAACGTCAACTCCTTGCGCACAAACAACTGTACACCGATTTTTCAAATCGGCGGATACCGATTTGAAAAATCGGTGTACAGTTCGCTTAATGGCGGAAATGGCGCGTGCCGGTGAACGCCATCACTAGCCCTAAGCGATCAACGGCAGTGATTACTTCCTGGTCGCGCACCGAGCCCCCGGGTTGCACCACGGCGGCAATACCGTGGGCGGCGGCCGCTTCGATGCCGTCGGCAAAGGGGAAGAAGGCGTCGGATGCCATCACCGCGCCTTGCGCCCGCTCACCAGCTTTGTAACCAGCGACCATCACCGAATCGATGCGGCTCATCTGCCCTGCGCCCACGCCAACGGTGGCCTGATCCTGGACATAGACAATGGCGTTGCTTTTGACATAGCGGGCCACACGCCAGGCAAAGGCCAGATCGGCAAGCTGCGCAGCAGTCGGTTGGCGCTGGCTGACGATCTGCCACGTGGCCGGATTCATATCGGCCTGGCTCTGGTCGATTTCTTGCACCAGCACACCGCCATAGATGCTGCGCACGGTCAATGGCCGTAGTTCAGTGCCAGTGGCCTGGACAATACGCAAATTCTTCTTCTTGCGCAGCAGAGCCAGGGCATCGGCTGCATAGGCCGGCGCGGCGACAACTTCCACGAAAAGATCGGCCATACGTTGGACCAGGTCCGTGTCGAATGGCCGGTTCACCGCAATAATGCCGCCAAAGGCGCTCAACGAGTCGGAGGCAAACGCTTTGGCATACGCTTCGGCCAAGGTCGGCGCGCTGGCCAGACCACACGGGTTGCCGTGCTTGATAATGGCAACGGTCGGCTCGGGAAAATCTTGAGCGGCCTGCCAGGCGCCATCCAAATCCAACCAATTGTTGTAACTCATCTCCTTACCATGCAGCACGGCAAAGGGTGGCTGCTCGCCAGCATAGCCATAAAGTCCACCGCGCTGATGCGGATTCTCGCCATAGCGATTCAATTGGAGCTGCACCAGGTCTAGCTGGAGACGCGGTGGCAAGTCACCCGCCACCGCTGGTTCGGTCTGCGCGGCCAAATAAGCCGCAATCGCGCTGTCATATTCGGCGGTGTGGCGGAATGCCTTGAGCGCCAATGCCTGGCGCTGAGTAGCATCTGTACCACCCATCACAAAAGCATCGGCAACCGTGGCATAGTCACTGGGATCGCAGACGACGGTAACCGCTTCAAAGTTTTTGGCCGCCGCTCGCAACAGCGCCACACCCCCAATGTCGATCTGCTCAATTGCAGCGGCCAGGGTTACACCAGCCTAGGCGACTGTCTGCTGGAAAGGATAAAGATTGACGACCACCAAGTCGATTGGGGCGAGATCGTGCTGGGCCAGTTCCGCCAGGTGCTCTGGTGTGCGGCGGGCAAGGATGCCACCGTGAATTGCCGGATGCAGTGTCTTGACCCGTCCACCCAAAATTTCGGGAAAACCAGTCAAATCTTCGACCGCGGTTACCGCCAGACCCGCGGCGGCCAGTTGACGGGCCGTGCCGCCACTGGCGATCAACTGGACGCCGGCCGCATGCAGACGAGTGGCGAATTCGAGCAAGCCGCTCTTGTCGGACACAGAAAGTAGGGCGCGTACTTGAGACATCTTGTTGCTCCTTTTGTTGGTTACAATACGCCAAACAAAACGCTCATCAGCCGAAGTACACAAACCCAGGATTTTACTAACCGACAAAGCTTCGGTTTGTGTACTTTGCTCAGATGAGCAAACAAAAAAGGCAGCCGGACATAGATCTGTCCGACTGCCCAGCCCAGGCGAGCGACTGTAAGTCAATCAAACTCTTCTCCCTTGTGGTGTTGACCCACGCCTACCGGGTGCAAATTGCCCACCCGGTAGATTCGCCAGTTGAAGAGCGCTATTATTGAGTTTTGCAATCATACTGTAGGTCGCTGCACACGTTTAGTGGCTTACCATTCAACTACGATCGGGTAACCTACAAAATAGGCATCCTGACTGACCAGCGATATACCTTCCGCTTTGGCCTGTGCTATCAACAACCGATCAAACGGGTCTTTATGCAAGAGCGGTAAACTCTCCAGGGTCAAGACATGCGCCAACGTCACAGGCAGTATCTCTAAGCGATTGGTGCGCTGTTGCTCAACAATCATCTCGGCTAAGGGCGTGGCAAAATGCAATTTACCTAACTGGAACTTAATTTCCATCTCCCACACACTAACCACACTCAACACCATTTGATTCTGTACGTCGTTACAAAGCGCAAAGGCTTGTGCCGATAACTGCTCTGGCTCATTATCCCACCACAAAAAAGTGTGTGTGTCGAGCAGGATTCTCATTCCTCGCCCAGCCAGAACGCATCGGGGATCGGTTCGTCAAAGTCATCGCTGACCCAGGTCATACCCGCATGTAAGCCGGCCACGCGTGGCAAGGGTTCATGCTGGCTGGTCGGCAACGGCAAGATAGAACTTAGCCGAATCAGCGGTGTCTGTTGTTGCGTCAGTACGACTTCGTTCCCGGCCAATACCAGCCGAACTAACTCAGCAAAGCGGCTCTGTGCATCTTGTAGCTCAATTGTGGTTATGTTCATCTTAGACACTCCTTACTGTTTCACCTTCTGGCTACAGCCATTGTATCACATAACATACCACTCACCAGCCACTACTGTTACAATTAATTTGACGGGTGTAGATAAAACGCTTTGCTTAGTCAGCTATCGTTACTTGGGGGGTTATACAAAAGGATAAACCTCTGATCTTTGGATTGCTTTTCTACATGGGGCACGAACGGTGCTGTTGGATGCCGAACAAGTATAGGGGCAGGATGATACATTGTCAAAATTACAAGTTGAAATTTAATTCTGAGTGCATACCCAATTCTAGGTAAGTGTATTCCAGGCTTTGATTACATACTCTTGCTCACTTCGCAGCCGCCTGATACCCAAAACGCTCTGTCCTGGAGCGCGGGGAGGCTCACCCATACGAACTTTGTCCCATTCTCTCCATTCTACAGGCGCGCAGACCGTCTGGGCGTAATTATAGTAACCGCTGTTGTCAAAGCGGTAACTAGTGATCGCATCCCGATCTGCTTGGCAGATACCTCGCACCTTTGTCCCCTCAATGCCGACGAGGAGGTCACCCAGTCGCACTTGCGATAGATTCCACATCGGTTCCGGTGCGGTAAAATTGTCTCCGCCCTTATAATGCAGGCGTCCGAGTTCAACGATGACGTCCTTAAACAATCTCTCATTCGCTGGGTCGCTGGCGAGAGAGTAGATAGTCCGTAGGTCACCGATTTGTGGCCACCCTTGTGCAATCACTTTGCGGTGCTTTACTTCTTCGTAGGATGTGTATTTAAGGTCGAGTGCTACCCACCAAATGTTCATTTTCCCTCCCCAAAACGCATAGCATCTAAATAACCGTAGAACCGAAAGTTTGCCGATGAGGGACGAAAGCCCCATGACTCTCTTACCCAACAGAATGACTTGATTATATCACAGAGAAAGAAAATATTTGCAGCGCAGTTTTTTGGCTCTTGACACATACCTTTAGTAGTGTTATACTAGATAGCTAATATGTTATAACAGCGTTGATGGAGACGAGTAAACACCGAACGCTTGCACAGCGAATCTGGGAGAGTGGAAGCCAGATGAAGTCGCCGGTGTTGAAGATCCCTCCGAAGCTGCGGCCTGAACAGCTTGTAGAGCATAACCAGTAAGCGCCGCCGGACTTGTGACACGTTATCGTCACGCCAAACTCAACTTGGATAGATACTAAGTTGGCTTTGGATCAAGGTGTTCACCACTAGTATAGTGCTTGGGGTGAGAACCAGGGTGGTATCGCGGACTATTTAGCCCGTCCCTGTTATGGGGGCGGGTTTTTTGTTTTGGTTAAATCGCCAATCCCGTCACTTTTCAGGAGTAAAACATGCCTACCTACACCGATTACTTTACGCCCGATCTCTTTTTCGTCACCTGTACGACCGTAGATCGCGAGCCGGTGTTGGGGACGACAGCCGTGATGCACTT
>JBBRVA010000493.1:0-6269 GCA_038247295.1 Caldilineales bacterium
GGATCTAGATCGTAATCAGTAGCTGTGGTGGACAATGAGCAATCTCCTCGCGGCCAATTCTATTCTTCTCAGCTAGCCGTTTTTCCATTCGCTTCACCATGCCTTAAGATTGAACGCGTTTACTGACTGTACCGGCGCGGCGCTGCGGCACACGGTAGTCGAACTGACCGACCTTGTCCGGCGCCATGTCGTCGTTGAAGTAGAGTGGGATCGGTGTAATGTCCACCGGCTGACGGGCCTTATCGCGGCCCAACGGCGGGCAACACCACGCTTCATCTGCCGTTGCGCGGCGTTGCTCTTTGAAGTAACCAAGGATGCCACAACTAAAACAATGCTCGCGGCAATCGTCCACCACGCCGCCTTGATAGGTGTGGACATATTCATCGACCAGAAATTGCTTTTTCAGCCCCGCCGAGATGTGTTCCCACGGCAACACTTCAGCGGTGGGACGCGCCCGGCGGGCATACCAGTCCATGTCCAGGCCAAAATCGGCAAAGGCTTGTTGCCAGGCGGGGAAATTAAAATATTCGCCCCAGCCCTCCAATTTGGCGCCCAGTTGCCAGGCACGCTCAATCACGTCACTGATCCGCCGGTCACCCCGGGTCAGGAAGGCTTCGACCAATGTCTCTTGGGGATTGTTCCAGGTAAAGTGTATGCCTGGCCCACGCAACTCTTGCTGCAGCAACTCGATCTGCGCCCGGATCACGCCTTCTTCTTCCATTGGCACCCATTGGAAGGGTGTATGGGGCTTGGGTACCAGTGTGCTGACACCAATGCGCACGTTGGCCTTTTTGCCCAGCACGCGCTTGCCCACGGCCAACACTTGTTTGGACAGATCGGCAATCGCCTGCACATCTTCGAGCGTTTGCGTCGGGTGGCCAATCATAAAGTACATCTTGATCGTCGTCCACCCGCGCTTATAGACTTCCTCCGCCGTACGCAGCAAATCCTCAGACGCAATCGGTTTGTTGATCACATCACGCAGCCGGTCGGTGGCGGCCTCTGGCGCAAAGGTGAAGCCCGAGCGACGCCGCCCTTTCTCCAGCAAGTCCATTAGATCGACGCTAAAACTTTCGATGCGTAGACTGGGCAGACCAATGCTTAATTTTTGTGTGCCATGTTTATCCGTTACCCGGCGCACCAATTCCTCCACGTGCGTATAATCGCTGCTGCTCAGGCTCAGGAAGCTGACTTCTTCAAAACCGCAGGCTTCGATCATGGCGTCTACGGCTTGCACCACCTCGTCGACTGGACGTTCGCGCACCGGGCGAAAGATCATCCCGGCCTGGCAGAAACGGCAGCCACGCGTACAGCCGCGCATAATCTCAATCGAAGCACGGTTGTGGACGACATCGATAAAGGGCACAATAAACTTTGTTACCGGGGGCGGCATAACCGTCACCACCCGCTTGAGCACTTCCGGCGGCGCCATCGGGTGATTGGGTGTGATCGCAGCAATTGTCCCATCCGCGGCGTAGCTTACATCGTAAAAGGCTGGCACGTAAACGCCAGGAATTTTTACCAGGCGTTCCAGGAGTGTTTTACGGTTAGGAAACGGGATACGGGAAACAGGATACGGTCCGTCTTCCACCCCGTATCCCGTTTCCCGTATCCCGTATTCCCTCTTCCACGCCGCATACACTGCCATCACTTCAAAAATGATCTCTTCGCCTTCCCCGATCACCATGGCGTCAAAAAAGGCGCTCATCGGTTCGGGGTTGTAGCAGCCAGAACCACCGGCGATCACCAGCGGGTGTTCCGGCGTGCGATTGGCGGCGCGCAGCGGGATGCTGGCCAGATCCAGCATTGTGAGCACGTTGGTATAAAGTTGTTCGTAGGGCAGGCTAAAGCCGATCACGTCAAAGTCGAGCAGCCGATGACGCGTCTCCAGACTGTACAACGGGATGGAATCTCGGCGCATCAGCGCTTCAAAATCTGGCCAGGGGCAATAAACGCGCTCGGCAAGCAGATCCGTACGTTTGTTGATCAAGTCGTAGAGCACCATCAAGCCCAGATTGCTGCCGCCCAGCTCATAAATATCGGGAAAGGCCAGGGCAATCTTGCCGCGAATGGCGGGATCTGACCACGCTTTGACAATGCTGTTCAGTTCACCGCCGGTGTAGCGCGCCGGTTGTTTCACTTTATGCAGCACACGATCCAAGGCGCGGGTAATCTGTTTTGGGGTTTGTAGCATCATGCACTCCTTTTCTTCGCTTCTGCCAGGGCCATGCGGTCACCTGGGTGGGGTTAGAACCCACAATGGAGTCGACGATTATGTCGAGGGCGCTATTATAGCATAGTGTGAATCACGTTTATGTGGTCAATTGTTCTAGAAATCGAACGAAACTTGTTAAATCTTGTTCCACACGTTCGTAACAGGTGCGAACCTCCTCGGATAGCTGCTGCAAACGGGGCGACCGCAGATTGAATGTGTAGACGTTAGGGACAATATGTCGAAAACCGCGATACTCATCCAAACAGTAACGCGTTTCTCTGCGGATGACCGAGGGACGAATTGTCCCTAACTCTGCGGACATTTGCAAGAGTAACTCCTGATGCCAATTCGGCCCGGTTGGGATCGTACCTTCCAGATTGCGCGCAACGTCCTCAAGAATAACTTCAACGCCGGTATAAAAGCCGTGCAAGTTGAGCGCAACCCCATCCAGATAACCATCATCGTTGCTCGCTTTGGCTTTGTTAAGCAGCAATTCGGCACGGGTTACCACACGTTCTAAATCCACCAGGGATTGTTGGATGCGTCCGATAAGGGCAGCATATGGTGGGTTCATAAGGGTACTCCGTCCCGCAAAACAGTGGCGTGCAGGGATGGCGATGCGTCTTCAATACGTACTAGATCGACTGCGATCTGCGCGTCAAGCGCCAGCAATTGGGCCACGGCGCGATAATAAAGGGTTTCATTGATGCCCCAGGCAGCAAGATCTACATCAGAACGGGGTTGAAAGAGGCTTGGCTGCACCAATGAGCCGAATAGCGCGACTTGAGTGGCGCCAAATTCTGTTTTGAGCAGTTGAGCTGCCTGATTAGCCACCTCCCAAGCTCGTGCTATACGCGTGCGTCGGGCAGCCTCTGCTACGGCCTGTCGTTTGGCGGCAGCCGCTTTATACTGCATCATCTTTTCGGCTGGAATCTTGGTTATTAGATCAGTCATCACATGTGCCATCATATCATTCTAGCCGCTTGATCTTACAATTCTACATAAGCCCGTCAATCAAGCAATCGCCTACCATAGCGGTAACCAGGCACAACTTCAATTACGGCCCTGGGCTCAATGGCAATGCCACCAGGCTTGGACAAAGATAAGCCCGCATAAATTTGACAAACAAACTTGCCTATCCTACAATAAGGGTCTAGGCCAAACACAACTTACTGGTTTGGCGCATTCATCTAGAGGCCTAGGATACGGCCCTCTCAAGGCCGGTACACGGGTTCGAATCCCGTATGCGCTACAAGATTGGAGTAGCTGCACAGATACTCCACAACAATCGAAATTTGCTGCTCCCAGGATTCGATGGTTAAAGTACCAGATGGCCCCGTACATCTTCTCAGATGAGCGGGGCCATTCTTTTATAATCCGGTTGGGCCAACGTCCAAAGGCCGTCCTCGCAAAGTGACATATTCAGCCCAGTGTAAAAGGAATATCACCATGCATACTAGCACTCGTCTGTCCGCCACCGATTTTCAATTTTGGCACCAGAATTCGCGCGCTGTTCAGCAAACCGACTGTGGCATCTTTTGCCCAGATTACCACGCGCTGGATCGGGTTGGTGTTGTGTCGCCTAATTTGGAGGATGGCGTCTGCCAGACAAGTTATGCCCTGCTCGCCTTGACCACGGCGTTTTACGACTGCCTACGCACGCGCAGCGATAACTTCTTTGACTATCCCCAACATTTTGCCTTTGTCGGTGCGCAAGGGACGGATGTGTACAGTTACAGTGGTCGGCTGCCGCTCGATACGCCCAAACTCTGGCATGCTTGGTCTTGGCTCGATGTCTGGCCGGACAATAAATGGGTGACCGCGCCGCCCACGGCGACAGCTATGCTGCAACGAGTCTTTGATTACCAGATCAATCGACTCTTCTGGCCGCGGGGACTTAGGCCGCAGGCAAACGAAGCAACGCTACCAGACTATGCCTGGAAGATGCTCAAAACGCACTTAAAATCCGTTTATTATTATGGTGATGGGGATCAACAAGCAGGGGAGAGGGTCGAAATCAGCGCGTCGCCCGCTATCGATGCGCTTGTGCAAGAAAGTTACACGATGTTGCCAGTAGCGTTGACCAAGATCCAGCCCACACGCCAGTGCTATGAACCGGTTTCAGTAGCAACGTTTTTGGCCGCCATGCAGCCATAGGTGTAATAATACATGCAGTTGATGCAATGCGCGCAGACGTCTACCTAGGCGGCTACGAACATTGTGGGTGTGAGCTATAAGGTAGTCTTGGAGTTGCTGATGTGCGCTGCCAAAAAACTCCTGGCGATCCTTCTGCTTTATAGTATTGCGTGTCAAGCAGTATACGGCGTAATACGCACGACTGGTCACAGAACGATAAACTGCTTCTGAGTTTTCAAACTCGGAAGTCTTTGCTAGTGTGGCCTCGGCAAATTTCAGATATTCGAGCCAGTCAAAGATCATTTGAACTCAAGATTAAAGTTGAAGCGAGAATTGAGTTCGTGCGCGTGGTCCAAGAACCATTCCTCCTCGAATGCGTCGAATTGCTGCATCCCAGTTTCCACCTCATTATAGACTTGAATCCAACCAACAAGTTCTGGTTCAGCCTGCTCATCCGGGTAATGCAGAACCTGCAAAACGACTTCCACTTCCTGACCAAAATACTTAACGAGTACTGGCCATGATACTTCCAGGAATGTGTTGATTTCCGAATGCACGGCTAGAAATTCTCGGACTTGGGGTGCGTTGCGATAGTGAATCTTGGGCAGAGCTGATAAAGACGGGCGCGAAGATCTGGGAGCATTTATTTGTTCAAATGCTAGTGTAATATCACGCAGTTCGGTATTAGATGTGTATATAGTCATAAGTACAAGGTGATTGCGTAGAAAAGTTGGGTTACTGTATTGTTATTATATATCACATTGTCAATAGATTATGTATTCGTTTCATGTTTATCTAGTCGCTACCGGCCACAGAAAGAAGAGGGCCAAATCAACGGTTGATTTGGCCCTCTTCTTTTTTGCATGTGTGTGCGTTCTGCGTAAGCTACGTCAACGTCACATAACACGCACATTATGTGGCAATTTTATAGGATCGCTGCACAATTAACTCGTGGTCGGACGCGCGCGCGGCGTTGAGGGCATAGTCGGTGACGGGCAGATGGTAATGCGTTTCGGCGTTCATCGCAATAAAGCCTTCGGCATAGGCGACGCCGCCAGCATTGCCAAAGGCGCCATCGCTGGTCTCGATGCGTTTGCGGGCGTAGGCCCCGCCGTAGCCCTGGCTTACCATACAGTCGAGGGCAGCCAGCTTCTGCTCGATCACATCCCCAATGTCGATAAAGATATCGTTATAATAGCCGCCACCGGCGCTCCAGACGTTGCGCGGCAATGAAGCCGCACCCGTGCCAAAGAAGAAAACCTGCGCCACTTTGTGGGGTGGATTGCGGTCACCCGGATCGACACTGCCGGCCAACGCGATCGCGCCCAGCACAATCTGGCCGGCAATCGCGTGTGGATTGACGATGCCATCGCCTTCGCGCGGGAAGTGGGTTAAGACGATGTCGGGCCGTTTCTCGCGCAGCAGGCTGGCCAGGCGGCGCACCAACGCCTCGGTCACCAGCAAGACGGCGTCATCGGCGCCAAAAAAGGTGACATCTTCCACGCCCAACAGGGCACAGGCGCGCCGTGTCTCTTCGGCTTTTAAATCGGCCCGTTCGTTCATCAGCGCTTGCAACTCAGCCGCGTCCGGCACATTAGGACGATGAAACATGCTATCACTAATCACGGCGTCGTGGACGCGCGCGCCATGGGTCAACACGACACAGCCCACGATATCACCGCGCTGGACATGATGGGCCATCGCCCCGCCCGACTGATCGAAGATATCGGCCGGATGGGCGCCGATAGAAAGGATACGTAAAGTCATAATTTTCCTCCGTAGATAAGCGATTATCGCTGGTAGACAGGGAAATAGGTAGATAGGTAGATAGATAAGAAGCTTTCCCTGTCTACCTATTTCCCTGTCTACTGAACTATCGTAGACCCTTCCTGCAAGGGGTGCCTTACACCGCCACCCA
>JBBRVA010000494.1:0-6263 GCA_038247295.1 Caldilineales bacterium
ATTACGCTGGAAAATACCAGCTTCAACGCGGCTGAAGTCAGCCTGGTCGATGATATTCCAGCCGGTCTGGCGTTGGTAGAAAGCAGTGTCGTCGGTGCCGATGTGGTAGACAGTGATACAATCGCTTTCAACGGCACATTGGCTGGCGCTGCACCCCCAATCGTCACGGTTGTTACCAATTCGTTGGCTTCGCCCTTTGGCTACGTAGCGTTGTCCGATCCAGCCTTTGGTAGTACACCGATTACAGCTAGCGATGAAAGTATTGATAACTTCACGGTGCCTGCTTTCCTCTATGCGGGTGAGATCTACGACACGATTGGCATCGTGTCTAACGGTTACATTGTCGTCGGTGGTGGCACCGGCGCCGATGTTAACTATATCAACTCCGATCTGCCCGATGCGGCCCAGCCCAACAACGTCCTGGCCCCCTTCTGGACCGATCTGAATCCGGCCGCCGGCGGTCAAGAGTGGATCAACGTCTTGAGCGACGGCGTCAATAGCTGGATCGTGGTGGAGTGGGAGGCGGTGCCAAACTTTGGTGATGGTTTACCGAATACCTTCCAGGTCTGGATCGGCATTGATGGCGTCGAAGACATCAGCTTTGTCTATGGTCCGGCCGTCAGCGCGGGTGATGGTGCCTTCCTAACCGTGGGCGCCGAAAATAAATTCGGCACGGAGGGCGGTACAGTCTACTTCGATGGTATGGGTACACCACCTTCGCCTTCATTCCCGGCTGTTGATCCGGGCTACGAAGTACTTGTGACCTCCGTCCCAGGTGCGCCAGGTGGTAGCCAGGTTATCACCTTCCAGTTGACCGGGACGCAGAAAGGCAAGTGGCAGAATTGCGCCACATTAACCAGCGATCTCTTCGAGGAAACTGCGGTCTCCTGCGCTCGGATCAAGGTTAAGTAACCGCATAACTGTTCGACAGTGGCTTGGTTAACGTGCTGGGAAGGCTATGCTAATCCACGGCGTTCCCTGCCGTAAAACCTAACTAGAACGAACAAGGGTGGCACAGAAATTTCTGTGCCACCCTTGTTTTGTTTTTTGTCCTCTATTACGGTAGGGGCAGGAAGGGTGACGGCGGAACTAATCCTCTATGCGCCACATGTTGCATTGCCGCCATCCTTCCTGCCCCTACCTTTATGCCTAGTTCTCGCATAAAAATGGCGGTCGTACACCGCCGCTGTGATAGTTGTACGTAGTACCATCTGCCTCTAGCACAATCAACATCCCATCCTGTTGGACCTGCTTGTAGGCCATACCAGGTTGGGGGCAACCCATGCCAGCGTCCGGCCAAATCACGGCTTCGGCTTTAATAACCTTGATCTGGTCCAAGCGGATAGCAAGCCGGCGGGCCAAATCTTTCATGGCTTGCACCACGACGGGATTCGTGGGCAGGGTGATACTGATCGTCTGCGCCGCTGTGATTGGCGCCGCCGCTGGCTGAACCGAGCGGGTACGATTGGCCGATTCCGCTTCGCAGAGGAACGATGCACCATCGCCGCCACCATGATATTCATACAATTGACCGTTGGCGCGCAGCACAACCAAGAAACCATCTTGCAGTACCTGGGCATAGACCATGTCCGGTTGCGGGCAGCCCAAACTGCCGTCTGGCCAGACCACCGCTTTGGCCTCGACCACTTCAATCTCGTCGGCGGCCAACGCCAAGCGTGCCGCCAAATCCTGGCGAGCCTGCTCAATTTGTGGGCTTAGATCTAAGCCATCTGATCCTGGGGGTAGCGATGAAGTGGGCATAATAATCTCCGTTGGGGTCGGTTGGACGGCGCCGGCGGGCAAAACAGGGTTACAGCCGCTTATCACCAGAGCACCAAGTAAAAACCCAAATATTTTATATAGCATGTTCACCAATTCCTGTGGGTGTAACAAAGCGATGCGCGAATGCTCGACCTACCAATTCACCTTCGCGCATCTGTAATCGGGCTGGATTTGTAGCGCCGAACTGTAGATACTCAACATTTTACCACTCACCTGCATATTCTACGTGATAGGGTAAAGCTTGTTGCGCGTGATACGCATAGTGCAGTTCAACAAGTTGACGCAGATGGAGAAAATCATGCGCTAGCCAAGCGGCTAGCAAATCGCCCGCCCGCAGGGTAAAACCGCCCGGGTGAACTTTGGCACTGTCCCAAGTGGGCGCAACCAATTCGACCAACCAGGCCACCGCTTGTTCTCGTTCGTGCAGAAAATTTTGTAATGATTCGACCAGGTCGCGCTCGTTGTAACGCCGTTCCGTTACCCAGCCAACAGGGTCGATCGGAGGCCACGCTGCGTCGGGCTTGTGCAGAGTATAATCCACGCGCATCCGAAAATCTTCACGCTCTTCATCATACAGATGATTGATCACCTCTAGAATTGACCAATCGGCGTCGGTTGGTTTCCAACGCGCCTGTTGCTCGTCTATGCCATCCATCAGGTGACGAATAGTCTCAGCGTTACGGGCCAGTTGGTGGGCGATCGTGGCATGGTCGATCATGGGCGCAATGTTCCTTTTCTAGAAATAGCTTGGCAGACAAAAGTGGCCTTTTGCATTGCTGATCACTGCACAAGCGCTTTAATTAGGAGCGACGACGGGCAAAGTTGGCACATAATTCTGATCGGCAAAGACGACAGACGCCAAAACCCAGGCTTGTTGACCGTTGGGTAAGAGAACCTGAAACCAACTGCTATCTGCTGTGCGACCCACCGCCGCAAGCTGCGCGCCGCGCACCAACACAGCGACCATTTCAGACTCGGTTGTCGCCTGGGCGCGGATAATTATATCCTCCGCCAACGGGGCGCTGACCATCGCCCAAAAGATATTGTTAGGCGGGTTCGGGGTCCCGTTAACGATAAGAATATTGGCTGGCGGTTCAGTTGGCACCAGGGTTGGCACAACGGTGGCAGTTGACGTAAGCGTTGGCGCGGGTGTCTCTGTCGGTAGGCTAGTGGCCGTCGGTGGCATTGTAGCCGTCGGTTCGTTGGTGGGCGTTGCTGTAGGCAAAGCCGTCTTTGTCGGCGCCAAGGTTGGCGTTACGGTAGGCATTGGCATAGCTGTTGGCTTGTTGGTGGGCGTTGCCGTGGGCAAGGGCGTCTTTGTCGGTGCTACAGTTGGCAGATCGGTCGGCGTTGGAGCAACCGTCGGTGGTTCCGTGGCGGTGGATGTGGTCGGCACAACCGTAGCCGTTGGATTGTTGACTACCGTTGGGGTTGCAGACGGCAAAGCGGTGGGCGTAGCCACTGGCGTGGCGATATCTGCGGACGTCGCTATGCCAGAAACAACGCCGCTTGATGCAATAACATTCTGGACAACAGGGGCTGCCTCCGATTGACTGGGGGGTGCACTGTCAGTTGCGATTGCCGTCGTGGGTGTGGCAGTGGGCGTATTTGTGAAAGGCGTCAAGACGAGCGCCACCGCCGGTGCGCCCGCGGTATTTTTCCACGCGTTGGGAACTGCGGTCCACAAATTACTGGTCAGCGCACTGACTACAATCAGCACCAGCATGACGGAGATAGCCACCAAACGCGGCGAAAGGGCAGGCAAAAGGCGTGGTTGCACGACATCAACCGAGAGCGGCACTCGGCTCACGACCTCGTCCATCGTTACATCAATCCAAGCCGAATAACGCTGGCCCGCCTCCAATTCGTGGGTATTGACCCCGACCACAAACTCGATGGGAAAAGGTTTATCGGGGTAAAGCCGCTTCCCCGTCGTTACGCGGAACCAGGGCGCTTGTTCGTTATAATTGATTGTAAATTTTTGCGCCTCACCGCCAGCGTTGCCCACTTGGAAGACGAGGCTTTGTTGCATGCCTTGCTGTACAGAGCCAAAGTCTAGGCCGTCGGGCGGCAAGACCACAGGCTGAGGTAACGCCTGAGGTTTGCCGGGCACGCCAGGACTGCGTTCGACATTGACGAGCGCGTTGTACGCCTCATTAATTTCCTTTAATTTCTGCTCAACGAAGTGCCGATCGGTTGGATTGGCATAGCGATCAGGATGATAAATACGGACCAATTGCCGATAACGAGCTTTAATTTGCTCTTGCGAAGCACCCGGTGGCACTTCTAATATCCGATAGTATTCGTTCATTTTGCGCCCGTCTGCTCGATAAGTCTTTGCTTCTATACTATATAATCGTAAATTGGACGCAAATCCTTCGCGCTTATCCGGATTTTGCTACGCTATTTCAGGAATTCCATGTAAGGTTAACAAATCTGTTCGATTTGCTCAGTAATTCCCCACTTTTGGCCAAATTCAACATGTTTCAGAGCCAAAAACCTCTTTTCCAACCTCAGATCCTGACAAATATTCAACCAAAATTCAAATAAATATCTCGCCTAATATGTAAGTGAGTTAAGGTTGATTAGCCGTACAGCAAAGTTTCTAACTGGGCCTTAGCGGACGGCCATTCGTGAGCCAACATCCGAAACCAGGCGGTATCGCGACTGCGCCCTTTAACAATCATATGGCTTTCTTGGATACCCTCAAACTGAAAACCCATGCGCAACGCGGCACGGCGCGAGCGATAGTTGCGGTCGTTGCACTTCCATTCCACCCGCCGGTAGCCAAGTTCGAACGCATGCCCCAGCATCAAATAGGTTGCCTCGGTGTTAACGTGCGTGCCTTGCACCAATGGGCTGTACCAAATGCCACCTAATTCGATCTTGAGATTTTCTGGGCTATTGCTCATAAAGGTTGTCATGCCCACCGGTTGTTCAGTGGCAACATCTAACACACAAAGCGGTAGTGTATTCGCCCCTGCACATTGCTGTTCGAGCCGCGTATTAAAATCCTCTACCGTCGCAAAAGGCCCCTCCCACATAAAGCGCCAGATCAAGGCATCGGCGTCGTAGGCCTCGACGGTACGCTCACCGAGCCGTGCTGGCTGGCCGTTGGAAACGGCAAAGAGGGCCGCAGCATCGCGTGCCGGAATTAAGGGAACCAGTTTCACATACTGACCCTGGAGCGTCACAGGCGCAGGTTTGAGTGGCAATTCTGCACTTTTTTTTAGTATTTCGTAAGGGAGGATGGGCAGCAGTTCTTCAATCGCGCGCACGATTTTTCTCCACACAGATAAATTTTTACCTAAAAAATTGTGATTGTTATTGCTTTATTGATGCTATAATTACAGCCAATAAATCTTATATCGCTTATCAGTATATCATCGAATGCTACCACCACCAACCCAAAAAGTAAGGCGACTGCCGTCTAATTTACATTATTGGCCGAGCATAAAATCCAAGATAATGCGATGGACAACCTGTTCTACTGGGGCTCGATCATCGGTAAAGATCGGTGCATCGGTAGGCGGCGTCGCCAGGCGCGCCTGGGCAAGCGTAGTCTGGGCAAATTGTTGAAATTCGGTAGGAAATCCAGCTGAAAGCAGGGCGACATTGCCGGCCAAGTTTTCTAAGTGGGTGGGCTGGACAGTCGCCACCAGGAGCGAATTACTCAAATTCCCAGCCGGTCCCGGCTCATCGATTAGATAGACAGCTGGGAAAACTTGCGCCACTGTTTTGCTCAACGCATCGACCAAAGCAAAGTTGCTCGCCGTGCGCCCAATGTTGATCGCAAGGATGCCATCTTCGCTTAGATGACGGTGCACCAGTTGGAAAAATTCTAGCGTTGTCAGGTGAAAGGGGATGTAAGGGGGGCGGTAGGCGTCCACGGCAATTAAATCCCAGCGTGCACTGGCCGACTGCTGCTGCAACCAGCGCCGTCCGTCGGCCGCAACCGGTGTTAGGTTGGGCTGATTCATGCCGAAGTAACGTTGCCCTACTTCAATAATCTGCGGGTCTAATTCCACGCCGGTGATCGGGAGCGGGCCGTAAATCGTGGTAAACAATTCGCTGACCGTGCCCGCAGCCAGCCCAATCAGCAAAAGATTTTTCGGCCGCACCAGTTCTGGGCCAGGTGGCTGAAAGAGCGGCGCTAGCAAAAAGTAATCCCAAATCCCTTGGCTAAGCACCATCTGTGGATGATAGACACTGTGGATGCCAATGCCGTCATTCAGTTTAAGATGCCGCTCGCTGCCCCATTGGCGGACAGCAATGTAATTGTAGGCACTTTCGTCTTCATAGATAATTGCGCCATCCGTGCCATCGTCCCAACCGCTGCGGATCGATGACGTAGGCTGCGTGAAGAGCGCCAATGCGAACACACCGCCCAGGGCCAACAACGGAATCCAACGATAGCGTTGGCGCAAACTTCCCACAGCCACCACAATTAGCAACGCCATTGCCAGCAGATAAAAAGTCCA
>JBBRVA010000495.1:0-6261 GCA_038247295.1 Caldilineales bacterium
CGGAGGCCGCCAGGGATGGCGGCGGTCCCAGGCTGAATCGTTATAATTTTACCAACATTTTGCCCATGTTCTCACCCGTGAAGAGACCGATAAAGGCATTGGGCGCGTTCTCGATGCCTTCGACAATGGTTTCCTGCCCTTGGATCTGGCCGGCCGCGATCCATTTCTTCATATCAGCGTAAAATTCCGCTGTGCGCGCTCGATAATCCGACACAATATAGCCTTGCAACTTGAGCCGTTTGCCGATGATGAGGCCCAGGTTGTTTGGCCCTGGCGTGGCCTCGGTGGCATTGTACTGGGAGATCATGCCACAGACAGGGATGCGACCATGCTGATTCATGTGCGTTAACGCTGCTTCCAGATGCTCGCCACCCACATTTTCAAAGTAGATATCAATGCCATTGGGACACTGTCGGCCCAGTTCTGCTTTGAGGCTATCGACCTCCTTATAATTAAAGGCGGCATCAATGCCTACTTCGTTGCGCAGCCAATCCACCTTGGCTTGTGACCCCACACTGCCCACGACGCGGCAGCCCTTCAATTTGGCAATCTGGCAGACCATCGATCCGACGGCGCCTGCTGCGGCTGAAACAAACACGGTTTCGCCCGCTTGGGGTTGACCAATATCGAGCAGCCCAAAGTAGGCGGTCTGCCCGGGCATACCCACCATGCCCAGAAAGGCTTGTACCGGCGCAATGGTTGGATCAATGGTCGCCACCCCTTTGCCATCGCTGATAAAATATTCGCGCCAGCCCAGCCCATGCAACACATAATCGCCCACATTGAACTTGTCACTATTGGATTCTATTACTTGGCCCACGGCGCCGCCTTGCAGCGTTTCGTCTAAGGCAAAGGGGGGCACATAACTCTTGCGGTCCACCATCCGCCCGCGCATATAAGGGTCTACTGACATATAGAGGTTGTGCACCACAATCTCGCCTGGGCCGGGTTTGGGCAGGGTGACGGTGGCGAGTTCAAAATCTTCTACGCTGGGCAGACCGGTAGGGCGTCGTTTTAACCGGATTTCTCGACTGGTCATCGTTGTCATGAAGCTGTTCCTTCTGGGTAGGTTAATAGCACTTTGCCCGTTAATCCGGCGGCCATGAGACGAAATGCTTCGTCGGCTTGGGCGAGCGGAAAGTGATGGGTAATCAGGTTGCCAATGGGCAACCCTTGGCGATAGAGATCGAGCATAGCCGGATATTCGTTAAAATGATAGTACCAAGAACCCACTGCAGTGATATCACGGCGGATAAAATCTTCACTGGGCGATAGGGGCAGCGCCGGCTGTTCGCCGTTAAAGACAACCGTACCGGCAATCCGTACCGCGGCAAAGCACTGTTTCGCGGTCTCTGGCCGGCCCGCGGCTTCAATACAAAGATCGGCGCCCTTGCCCCTGGTCAAGGCGCGGATCGTGGCAACGACATCGCTCCCTTCGCCAGCATTGACCACTTGTTGCGCACCCAATTCGGCGGCCAGTTCCAAACGCGTCGGCGAAACGTCCACCGCGATGACGGTGCGCCCCAGGTAGCGTTGCATGAGCAGATTGCCCAAGCCAATTGGACCGGTGCCAAAAATTGCCACCGTTTCAATCGCTGGATCGCGCACTTTAAGCGAGGTGTGATAGGGTACACCAAAGCCATCGCCGGTAATCAACACGCCAACGTCCCAACCGACATCATCGGGCAACAGATGACAGGCGTTGGCGGCGATTACGAACTTTTCGGCGTGCATATTGCCATAAAATTTCCGATCGGGACACCATGTGTACCGGCCCTGAGCACATTCCGCACATTGGCCACAGCCACTGATCGCGCTGACACCGACCCGTTGCCCCACCTGAAGGGTAGTCACGCCTGCGCCGAGTTGGGTTACAACGCCCACGGCTTCGTGCCCGCTATTGCCAGTTTGCTGGCCTGCGCCACGGTACGTCTTCATTTCACTGCCGCACAGGGCGGAGACGCGCGTAGCGATGATCACTTCGCCTGGGCCGGGCTGGGGATCTGGGCAGTCAGTCAAGGTGACAACACCTGCGCCTGACATGTGGACTGATTTCATGGTTTACGATCCTCTGGGGTTTGTGCTACGTGTTATGTATACCTGGTCTATTCTAGCGCATGCCCTCTGATTCCGCTATATTGACTCATGGGTCAAAAGGGTGAATTATTTGAAATTTTTCCTCTTGACAAAGATTCATTATACTTTCGGTAACGTTCCCGATAACGTTACCGAAAGCTCTCCCAACTATTTCCCGTATCAAATTAACCGATGCCTGTTCGTATCCAAGCTGGGGGTTTTTGCATATCCCCTCGGAAGGGTGCACTAAGAGAGTTGAGCACTGTCGGTTGACAGTGCTCAATTCTCTTACGGCGCGGTCGAGGGTTAAGGGCACTATTTTAAAATAACTTTCGTATTTGTCACCGTTCGGCTGAGCTCACGTCGAAGCCGAACGGTGACAAATGCACCATGTATTCTTAAACGAGCCCTTAACGCGCCGGCTTGACCAACAAACGGTAGACTGTCGCCTTCTCGACTTCCTCGCGGCTCCACGGCATCCGGTGATAAACACCTTCGCGCCAGAGACCGATCTGGTCATCGTAATGAGGACTGTACGGGTGGCCGGATTGGCCGCTGGTCGTGACACTCTGCGCCCGATCCCAAGCCCCTACTTCGTAAATCTGCCGATAGCTGGCCGTCACTTGTACCAGGCCCGGCGGTGATTGTGGCGCGTGGCGGGTGACATTCGGGGTGGTGCTATCGCCGCCCACCGGCAGTGGCCCGCGGTTGAAAAGGTTGCGCAACAAACGCGCGCTGCCCAACGGATGGTTATATTGCACCTGATGCGTGCGCCCCCAATTCCATTTTAACTTGCTGTCGCCGTGATAATGACGGATCTTCTGGATCGCGGCGGTCAGTGCCTCTTGCAACAATTCATCGCGCGTGCGCTGGCGACCGCTGGCGGCGTCCATATACCAGATCGAGTGTTCGTGTTCATTGAGCAGCGCCAATAATGTGCCTTCGGCGCGCAACGTAAAGCCATGGATCAAGAACAGAGGGTTGCTGGCAATGCCCAGAAAGCCCGCCCGCGCCTCACCTAGTTTATCGCCAAAAGTCATCTCCAACAATTGGAGCAGATAGTATTGAAAGACGAGGGCTGCCACACTCTCGGCGTCCATGCGGAAATTCCACTTGCGCAGCTCGTTGACGGCCACCATTTCCCACTCATCATTGCTGTTGTAGAGCGTGAGCCAGGGCGTTAGAACCTCCGCATATTTGCTGCCGGTGTCGAGCTGCATCTCTTCCATGTCGCGGATCGTATGCCGTTCCTTCTTGTTCAAAAACTCTTCCAGGCGCGCCGCCCGCCAACCGGGGTCAAACTCTACGCCCAAAAAGTAAGGATAGTCGTCGCCGACGATCTTGTGGTTGGCGCTGACAATTTTGCCGGATGGTGGGTTGTAGAGCCGAGGCAATTCAGCCGTGGGGATCAAACCATTCCATTCATGCTCGCCCGTCCAACCCGGCGCCGGCAGCAGCCCTAGATTTTTATCGCGCCGGGGCGCCATACCGGCTAGCCGCAAGCCGATATTGCCGCGCCCATCGGCATAGGTAAAATTCTGCGCCGGTACACTCCAATCGTCAAGGGCCGTGTTAAATGTGGCCCAGTCGGTTGCTTGATTTAACTGGAGGGTGGAACGCATCATTTGGCCCGCGGCGTAGCCAGTCCAGCGCACTGCCAAGTGGACGGCAAGGGCGGGGTCGGCTGTTTTGGCCGCGTGGTCACGTGGCTTGATCAGCCCGCTGATCAGCGGCCCATGGCGCGTGATCACCACGCGCTCGGTGTGCGGCTGCCCGCGTCGTACCTGGATCACTTCTTCGCGCACTTCGGCCTGCTCCCAAGCGCCAGCATATTCGAAGCGTGTTGGATCCTCTGGGTGGGCGCGCTCGATGTAGAGGTCTTGTACATCGGTCATCGCATTGGTGATACCCCAGGCGATATCCTCATTGTGGCCGATGATTACGCCCGGTGTCCCGGTGAAGGAGACGCCGCTGACCGCATAGTCTGGGCAACTGAGATGAATTTCGTACCAGACACCGGGAATCTGTAAGGCCAGGTGCGGATCGTTGCAAAGCAGGGGGCGGCGGTTTAAGCTGTTTTTGGGCGACAACACCCAACTGTTGCTGCCCTGACCGTCTTCCACGCTGCCCAGCCAATGCTTCAGGCTTTCGTATTGGTTCAAGAGTAAACCCGCCGTGGCCAGCAGACGGGTCACAGTTTCGCTGCCTACACCTTCCATTTCAATCGGGTTCTGGGTTGGATAGTCGGGGTCCAGTTCGGCTGCGGCCACCGGGTCCAAGCCATGCAGCAGACGTAGACGCGTCAGTTCGCTCTCCCAGTTCAAACTTAATGCCCAGCCCGTCATCTTCGCATAGCCAAGGGAGTCGAGCGGTGTCCAGGGTTCTGGGCGCACGCGCAAGAGGTTAAACTCCGCGCCCAGCCGGCGCGGGCGGGCGGCGATATAGGCGTTAACCCCTTCGGCATACCACTGCAACGCCTGATGGGCTTCCGCATCCAATGCTTCCAGTTCGGCTTGCGCGGCGCGCCAGAAGCCGACAATGCGGCTAAAGCGATCGGCATCCAGGGCGGCTTCACCAAAGACCTCGGCTAGGGTGCCACGCGCAATGCGGCGGTTTTGCTCCATCTGCCAAAGGCGGTCTTGGGCGTGGACAAAACCTTGGGCGCGCAATAGATCGGCGCGGTTTTGCGCGTAGATGTGGGGAATGCCATGTCGGTCGCGCAGAATTTCCACCGGTTGGTCAAGCCCTGGTAAATTGACTACGCCTTCCAGCGTAGGGGTGGCGCGTTGGATCAGCCACCAGTAGAGGTAGAGAAAGAAACCACCAAACGCGGCAACCAACAGGAGGAGAATGGCGACAATAGTAATGAGAAGCGTAGTTGTCATGAATCAGATCAGGTTTCCAGGTGAATAAAGTTGCGTCATTTTGTACGAATCGCCTGATCCTAGCAAAGAACCATTATTCAGGCTAATTGTGAACATGGTAGGGAGGAGAAAGGGTGGAGGAGAAATAGGTAGATAGTAGAATAGTAAGACAGTAAGACAGTAAGGCAGTAAGACAGTTAAACAGTAAGTCAGTGTTTATGCTGACCCACTGTCTTACTGTTTAACTGTCTTACTGTTCCACTATCTACCCAGCCTTCTTAATCCGCGTCTCTACATAGCGGACAAGCTGCGCTTCTTCGCCCACCCCTTCCACCAGACGCGCCGCGGCGACTGGGATCATCCAGCGGGCGAGGTCGTTGCGTTGGCCGGGCCGCAATTGAAAGTAACGGCGCAGATAAAGCCCAGATAGCAAACGACGTAGCGCCACTTGCGCCAGGCGTAGCGGTCCGCTAGAAGGCAGCCCAGCGAAATGGACTAGGATCAGGGTGCGCGCCACATCGGCCAGTGGATCGGCGCGTGCGGCGTCCATCCAGTCAATGATGACCGGACCTTGGTCGGCCATCAGGATGTTGGCGGGATGAAAATCGTTGTGACAAAGCTGATTTGCATCGGGCAGGGTCTGCAAGATGCCTAGGACTGATTGGCGCACAGGGTTGGAGAGTAATTTGGCATTTTGGATATTGCGTTCTAAACGTTGGTGCAGGGGTGGCATAGTGGGCACCGGACGTGCATGGATTGCGGTGTGCAATTGCGCCATTGTTTGTGCTATGCGCGCCACGCGCCATGGCCGAGCACTTAGCTGGTCGAGTAAGGGCGGGCCAACAATGCGTTCATAAATTAGCCCGTGCCTATTTTCGATCATGATTAGGTCACCGACCGCCGGCACGCGCAATCCCGCTGCGTAGACGGTGCGCGCCAAAGAGGCCTCTTTGTTTACTGCATCCGCAGAAAAGTCTGGACGATAGAGCTTGAGTACTTGCGCGGAGCCCCAAGCAAAAATTTCGGCTGTGTTTCCGCGTGCTAGTGGCTGGCCTAACGCGGCGATAGTTTGTGGCGTCGTTTTGGTTGGCTCTGGCATCGTTGTATGATAAGGATGAAAATTGGGGTAGCTTGACAAAATCGGTTACGATCGACTAGGATATATTGTACAAGCAAGCATTGATTCGACAAAGGAATGATCGATGGATCGGCAGCTAAGATCGACACCACTGACAATCGGGCTTACCACGCGCCATGGTAATCCGGACTGGATCAGTAAAAATAGCCGTCATTATCTCAATATCCTGGCCGAATATGGCGC
>JBBRVA010000496.1:0-6260 GCA_038247295.1 Caldilineales bacterium
TACCGATGTAATACTGAGTGGCAATGCTGCCGACCTGGGCATTGCCCTAGCGACACCGGCTGAAATTTGTATCGGGCAGCGTAGCAACATTACCGCTACGGTAAGCAGCCTGGGGCCAGATGTCGCCATCCAGCCGACGGTGGTCTTCACCGTGCCCACTGGCCTCACCATCCAATCCGCCACCAGTGCCAACTTTTTATGCAGTGTGGATTCGGCCACGACGGCCACTTGTACCCGCAGCAGCATGAGCACAGGCAGCAGCACAGTAATCCTCTCTGTGCTGGGCTTGGCCGCCGGCAGTGGGAACATCCAAGCCCAAGCCAGCAGCGCCACGCCGGATGGCAACCAGTTTGATAACACAGCCAGCGCGCCAGTGAGCGGGCGTGACTGCAACCCAGCTACGAAAGGCAAGCTTGCCTATGTCTTCAATGGCGAGGCCAGCGCAGCCACCAGCTACAAGAGCCTGCTCGAAGACCGCGGCTACACCGTCGATCTGATCGGCCTCACCGCGCTGACCAGCACCCTCCTTAGCGGCTATGATCTCTTCCTGCTGGCCGATGACTCTGGTCGCTACCCCGGTGACAGCGAATGGTTTACCTGGGGTACCAGCCAGGCGACCACCGCCGCGCAGATGGCGCCAATCATCGCCGCCAACAAGCCAATCATCGGCTTGGGCGAAGGCGGCAGTATCTACCTGGAAAAGCGCGGTTTGTCGATTGGCTGGCTACACGCCTGGTATTGGCCGGGCAATCTCGACCTGGCCCGGCCCCCAATGTTGACGGCAGGCGCGATCTACAACACACCCAATGCCATTCCAGCGGACCCAGTGACGGTCTACACCAGCAACAGCGCATCGCTCAACGTCTATGGCCCGCGCCTGAGCAGCACGGCATTCCCGATTGGTATGCAGATTCCCGACAAAGAGCACTTCAGCATCACCAGCGAAGCCTGTCACTTTAGCTGGGGCTTCCGCAATTCCCCGCTGGATATGACCGCTGACGGCCAAAATCTCTTCCACAATCTGGTGGACTATGCCGTTCACTTCGCATGCGCGCCGCTACCACCGCCGCCCACCGCGCAATGCCTCTCGATCAACAAAAGCAGCAACCCGCCCAATGGCAGCCAAGTGCAGGTGAGCGATGTCGGTCACTATGGGCTGATCACCTACACGCTGAGCTACAACGTGAGCGCCGACCCGCTGTGCGCCAATCGCACGGCCAAGCTGGTCGATGTGTTGCCACCCGACACCGAATTACTGCCGGGTAGTGCCAGTGATGGCATCAACGCCACTGCCAGCCGCGCCCTGATCTGGGCGCTCGCACCTGGCACCAGTGGCACGAAACAATTTACCGTGGTCGTGCTCGATTCGGCGTGCCGCGCCAATGAGACGATCCACAACCGAGCCCGGCTGACCATACCCGGCCGCGATCCGCTCGAAAGCAATGAAGTCAAACACGAAGCCAAGTGCTCGCCCGTCATTGGTGACAATCGAAACCCATCTTTTGCCCAGGACGAACTGGAGGTCTTCCCCTACCCGATCATCGCTGGGCGCGTGCATACCGTCACGGTGCGGCTGATCAACCGCACCGCCACGGCGCAGACGGCCACGGTCAAATTCCAAACCAGTTCACAGATCTTTGGCATCGGCCTCCCCTTCACCCCCTTTGCCACCCGCAGCGTGACCATCCCCGCCCACGGCTCTGTGATCCTGAGCGTGCCCGCCACCTTTGCGCTCAACGGTCATTACTGCATTCAGGTTACAGTCGAGATTCCCGGCTTTGGCACGCTTACCTCGCAGCGCAACATCGACGTGATGGAGGATCTGAAACCGGGTGTACCCGATCTGCTCAACTTCAAGGTGGGCAATCCGCTCGGCTTTGCGACCGACGTGGCGCTCGAAGTAGACAACACCTGTCCCGGCTTCACGGCGGTAGTGTCGCCGACACTGCTCAGCGGCATGGCTCCCGGCGAGATCCGTAATGCCACGCTGACTACCACGCCGCCCAACCCGGTGCTGCTCGGTTCGGGCTGTCATATCGACATCAAGGGTTATGCGGTCGTCGGCGGCAGACGTATCCCGCTGGGCAGTGGCATTCGCAAGCTGGATGTGCCACCGATCCCGGCGACGACACCCTCTGGGATTGAACCGTGGCTCTCGCCCTACATCAGCTTCCGCAACGAGCCGGTGCAGGCCGGCGTACCCAATCAGATCTGCATCGAGCTACAAAATCCGCTGCCAGTGACCAAGACCGTGACGCTGGTCTACAATGTGGCGCAGTTCGGGGCCGGCCTCGACTTTACGCCAGTCGCTACTCGCACTGTGACGTTGCCGCCGAATAGCATTGCCAAGTATTGCGCAGATTGGACGCCGGCCACGGCTGATCACTACTGTATTAAGGTCGATGTTGGCCTGCCCGGCTGGCAAACTCAATCTGCCCAACGTAATATAAATGTGATCGCGGGTGGCTGGCAACCGGAAATTACGATCCCGTTCCGGCTCCGCAACCCAGACTTGTTCACCCATCGAGTCAACTTCGATATTCGGATGTGGGGCATTGACCCGAACCTCTTTCAACCGATCATTCGCATTCCGACACCGGGTGGCGGTGACCCGGTGCCGGCTACGATCAACGCCGGTCAGCAGCTTCAGTTGGAAATCGCCTTCGTGCCGCTGACGGCAACGGCTGCCGAGCAAAGCAGCGATGCGGCCAGGGCAGCCGCCACCTTTGGCGATGGGCAGCGCGTCGATGTTGCAGTGACGATGGATGGCAAGGAGGTTTCGGGGCTGAGTGCCGTCTTTGCGGCAGAGGCCGAGCAGAAGCTCTTCTTGCCACTGGTGTCTAGGTAGCGAGCGTAAAACATGTGAATCGCCACCGATCAATCTGATCGGTGGCGATTGGGCAATTCGATTGACGCCTACCTACGCAAGCATCAGTCTGACTGCCTACTTCACCTTTTAACGTAACGGATAGGAGGACAACCGTGTTAATATCCTTTCTTCTGCTGGCCATACTTGGGGTATTCATGGGCAATACAGCGCAACCGGTGGGCGTGCAGCCCGCGGCTATTATCACGGTCAATACCTATGCGGATGAACTAAATGAAGATGGGGACTGCTCTGTACGCGAAGCGATCCAGGCGGCGAATACGGATACCGCAGTCGATGGTTGCCCCGCCGGCGTGGGCGAAGATCTGATTGTGCTCGCGGCTGGGGTGTACATGCTGACGCTGGCGGGGGCCAACGAAGATCTCAATGCTACGGGCGATCTGGATATTCTAGCGGATCTTGTGCTGCGCGGGGCAAGGCTGGACGGCACGCAGTTCGACGGCGCCCAACTCGATCGGGTGCTCCATATTCTGCCTGGAGTCAAGGTTACGATCAGCGACCTGACCATTAGCAACGGCCAAGCGCCTACGCCGGAAGGTGACCAACCGGGTGCGCCGGGGGGTGGTGTGCTGAATGAAGGGACACTGACGTTGGCGCGGGTCGCGCTCCGCCACAACCGCGCTGGCGCTGGGCGCAACCACAACGGGGGTGATGGTGGTGGCATCTTCAACAGCGGCGCTTTCACCCTAACGCTGAGTGAAGTGCGCCACAATGAGGCGGGCGCCGGCGGCAACAACGGCGGCAATGGCGGCAACGGCGGTGGCATTGCCAATAGCGGCCACATGACGCTTACCCAAAGTGTAATTCTCAGTAATACCGCCGGGGGTGGTGGCGTTCCCGCCAGCATTATTTTCCCCGAAGGCGGTTTCGGCGGCAGCGGCGGCGGTGTGTCCAACACTGGCATTGGGTTGATTGACCAAAGTGTGATCCGCCATAACGGTAGCGGCAACAGCCAGAATTATATTGGCGGCGCCGGCGGTGGCGTCTATAACAACGGTTCCATCGTACTCACACACAGCGCCATCCACAACAATTATACCGGCGTGGGCAGTCGAACGGTGGGCCCGCCGATCATTGTCGGGGGAAGCGGGGGTCATGGGGCAGGGATCTTCAATGCGGGGATGCTACTGGCCACCAATTGCACGATTAGCCAAAACGAGACAGCTAGTGGCATCCGCGAATTGGGTGGCACTCATACCGTTGGTGGCAGCGGGGGTGATGGCGCTGGTATCTACAACCGGCACATGCTGAACGTAAGCCACTGTACGATCAGTTTCAATGCGGTCGGTGCTGGCGCACGCGGCTTTGCTGATGCCGGTAGAGATGGGGTTGGCGGTGGTATTTTTAATGCCAACACGCTGACGGCGACGGTTGCGCTAAAAAGTTCGCTGGTAACGGCGAATAGGGCGGTAGGCGAGGCGGCCACCTGTTATGGGACGCTGCTTTCGCATGACTACAATCTATTGACCGATCTCCTTCGCTGCACCCTGACCGGCCCAACCGACCACAACCTCGTCGGGCTAGACGCTCTCCTGCTGCCCCTGGACAACTCTAGTGGGGCCACGGCCACGCACGCACTTGCGTTCGGCAGTCCAGCCATCGACGCCGGCAGTTGCACCGATCTGCAAGGGAATGTTGTCACCACGGATCAACGCAGCGAACTACGACCGCAGCAGAAAACATGTGATATCGGCGCCTACGAGGCAGCGCCCCCCAAAACATTGATCTATCTCGCGATTATTCAACGCTAACCCCGGTCGATCATTCCAGGGCGCGGTTGATTTCGCAGACATCGCAAAAGCCACACGGCCCCAAATGACCCGCCGGCCGGATGCCCAAATGACGGCAGGTTGTGCTGGCTAGTTGGCGATACAGGCTTTGGTATATGGCTTTGCATTCGTGGTAAGACATAACATTTAGATCATTTTTTGCGATGATTCTCTGCGCAAGTTCGTTCGTGAGCGCTAGCCACACGGCTGGTGAATGCTCCAGTTCGGAGAAATAGTTGGCGGTCAGCCGCAGTTGATTGCCATTGATTTCGTAGCGCATTGTCACCTACCTACCGCGGGGACGCTATCTGAGGTGTCTCTTCTGCCCACTATTTTTTCTGCTCATCGGTGGCGGGGCGGACGTAGACCCATATGCTGTTAATTCAACCTTTGGTCATATTGAACCACGTTTGCCGCGCGCAGATAAGATCACGCACTGATAGAAAAAGTGATCCAAAATATGGCATGAAACTACACCGATTCGGGCGCATCTGCTCCATTCGTTGTCGCCAACTCAGCCATCACTGTCTCAGCCGTGGTCATCAAATCCATCCTCGCACCACGTGCCCACGCTGCCGCAAAACGCTCTGGCGGCAACGTAACGGTTAACTCGGTTCGCAAGCGCGTGATCAAGGGCCACTGGGCGAGCCAACCCTTGGGGCTGAGCGAATGGTGAAAGACCAAGCCCAATAATTCCGTCGCCCGTTCCGGCTGGCCGCTTTTGGCCGCCATGATGGCGGCAAAGGTCAGCCCCTTGGCCGCATTCGGTGGCCATTGGTGGATCAGGCTGATTTCCAGGACTTTCTGCAAATGCTGGCGGGCGGCGGGCAGATCGTCCAGACCACACGCCGCCAGACACAGCCCTATCTGCTCCCAGGATGTCGTAAACGGGAAATAGGGAAAGTTGAGCAGACACATCTGTTGGAAGAATTGGCGACAAGCGGAGTACTCTTCGTGTATCCCCGCCAGAAGGCCCAACAAGCCCAGTGATCGGTGCTTACTTTCACGGTCACTGATCGCGACGGCGGCGCTCTGCACCTCGTCGGCCAGCTTCTGCACGCGGTCAAGATCGCCACGATTAAAGAACGCTAGCCAAGCTAACTGAAAGCGGGTGGTTCGTTGACCACGCGCGCGGGGCGTGGTCATAAGCTGGTACGCTTCATGCCAGTAGGCTTCTGCTTCGCTGTAACGACCGTGATTATAGCTGAGCCAGCCGCTTCCATTAAGCGAGGCCGTCAGACCATTAGGGTCGCCCGTCTCACGCCTTAGGTGCAAGCTCTGCTGAACCAGCATTTCGCCCCGTTCTGATTGACCCAACGTGATATAGAGGGAACCGAAATCTCTAAGCACGTAGCCTTGATAAAACCGATCATCCAAGGCCTGATAATGGGCCAGACTCTCCGCAAAGTAGGGGATGGCGCCGACCGTATCCCCGCTCAGACGAAGAATCACTGCCAGACGCCACAAACAGAACGCGATCTCGGTCTGGTTCGCGTCTTGCTGGGCAATGGCAAGTCCCGTCGCTACACGCGCCCTGGACTCAATCAGTGGTTCATAAAACGCCTCATTTTGGCCAAGCATGCGCGCCAGCAGCCGCCCCCAAA
>JBBRVA010000497.1:0-6244 GCA_038247295.1 Caldilineales bacterium
GGTTAGCCCATGTACAATCCCAAAATGCTTCTCGCGCAAGCGCGGATCAGTCACGATGGGGTGGCCGGTGCGCGTTGCAATTGCGTTGGCAGTCTGCCAGGCGCGGCCTAAATCGCTGCTGTAGAGGGCGCTAAATTTTTCGTCTTGCAAACGGGTTGCTACGGCTTGCGCTTGCGCTACGCCCAGGGGCGTCAAAGGGCTATCCAATTGGCCCTGTAAGCGCTCCTCCAAATTCCAGACCGTTTCGCCATGCCGGACTAAGATAATTTCAGTTTTTGCGTCAAGCGTCATTTCACCTCGATAGATCTGTCATCCTTAAATTTGTAAACACGGATGGGTTAAACACGGATAGGACAAATGCTGAAGTTGATTTTTCACCGCGCCTAAAATTTATCCAGCAACAAAATCCGTGTTCTGCCTATCCGTGTTTACAAGCCGCGACAATGCCACTGCCATCTCTACAATCCGTAAATCCGCAGCGCATTGTCGTGCAACAATTTGCGTTGCTCGGCTTCGCGGCGCGGCGCGATCACTGTTTTCAGCGCGTTGACCCATTCATTATAGGCAGCGCCCAGCGTACAAACGGGCCAATCACCACCAAAGATCACCCGGTCGGGGCCGAAAGCGTCCAGACAGTGGTTGATCGTCGGCGCCAGATCTTGGGCTGCCCAGCCGGGGCGGACCCGTGCCACAACGCCGGAAATTTTGCAGACGACGTTGGAGCGCTGGGCCAGGGCCTGGATATCATCGATCCATTGGCTGCGCGTATGGTCCGGAGGATTGGCCGCATCGTTTGCCGCAGTCGTACCGGCAACAATGTATGGATCGGCGTTGCCGCAATGATCGAGGATGAATTGCATGTTTGGGCACTGGTCAACGAGCTTCACCGCGTCGGCCAACTCATCGGCACGCATACAGAGATCAAAACTCATTCCCAACTCGCCCAACCGTTGCACCCCGGCAACAAACGCTGGCGTTAGACAGTAACCCCGTGGCGTCTCTGCCACATGTAATACTTGCCGCAACCCTTTGACGTAAGGATTGCCAGCAAAGCGGTTAATATAGTCGGCAAAGCCCGGTTCGGATGGGTAGCCGGAGATGACGGCCGCCACGGTGGGGTTGTCATCGCGCTGGCAGAGGTCGATGATATATTCGGCCTCGGCCAGCTTTTGGTCCGATGCGACATCCACTTCCATATAGACCGCTTTGACCACATTCAGACCGGTAGTGGCCGCCAAATAATCAGCAGTGACATAGCTACGGTTGAGCAGCGCGACATCTGCTGCCCACGGTAAACGGAACTTGCTCAGATCCCACAAATGTTGGTGGGTGTCAATGATGGGAAGCATACAATTTCTCCTTTGGAAACGCGTTGAACACATGTAAACAAATAAAAAGGATGAGAATGAATGACATTATATAATCGGTAGAACCGATGATCCAAATGGGTTTGAAAGGCAGGCATATGATACAATACGCCTGCTTGTGAAAAGACTTTTGTTCGATGGAGTAAGAAGCATGGCGACCTTAGAAACCCCACCTCAAACCAAACCAACCCTTTCACCCAGTTGGGAAATGCCGCCCGAGCAGCCCGATCCAGAGGTAGTGGCGATGCTGAAAGAGCTCGAGGCGCTCGATCTGCCCGGCAGCGATGGAGAACCGATGGAAAACGAGCGCGAACGAATTCAGATCGATTTAAGCCTGGCCGCACTTGACCACGGCTGGCGAGCGCGCATGGATTTTTATGCGGGCGGCAATATGTTCGTCTACTACAGCATCAAACAAGCCCGCGAAGTGTTAGCCGAAATTGATGACGCGGCCCGCCCGAAAAAAGCGTTTCGTGGGCCAGATTTGTTTGTCGTCCTCCATGTTGATGGCAGTTACCGACGGCAAAAGTGGGTGGTATGGGAAGAAGATGGCCGCTATCCTGATGTGATTATTGAATTACTTTCGCCCAAAACACGCGCCTTCGATTTGGGTAAGAAAAAGACCTTGTACGAGCAGACTTTTGGCACCGATGAATACTTCTGTTTTGATTATCTGAAACCGGACGCTATCGATAGCTTACTGGGCTGGCGACTAGATGCGCGGCGTGGCTACAAACCAATCAAGCCGGATAGCCGAGGCTGGTTATGGAGCGAAAAACTGGGGCTTTGGCTGGGCAAATGGCAGGGGACAGTGTTGCGTGATACAACAACCTGGTTGCGTTTCTACACGCCAGAAGGTGAGCTAGTTTTGACCCTGGCCGAGGCAGCAACGGCCGCCCGCCAGGCAGCCGAAGAACAAGCAAACACAGCAACGGCCGCCCGCCAGGCAGCCGAGCGGCGCGTCGAAGCGGCAGAAAGTACAATGGAGCACTTACAGGCGGAACTAGCCCGCCTGCGCGGTGCGTAGGAGAGTTTATCCCGATTTGTTTTGTAAACCGGTGACAGGATGCCAGGATGAGGGGATGACGCCGACCTGCGGTCGGACGATGATACAGGGAATCCCTATGTCATCGTCCGATCGCAGGTCGGCGTCATCCCTTCATCTTGTCATCCCCTCATCCTGTCATCGTACTCACCAACGTCTGCGTTTGCCCAGTTGCCATCGCCAAGCGCGCCTTCTCGATAATCTCGACGACATGACGCGCCTGTTCGCCGGTCGAGCGTGGAGCACGATCTTCCGCAATCGCATCGACCAGGTCCATGATATCACAGTAGACGTGGGGCTCTTCCAGCTTCAGATGTTCGCCTTGTAGATAGGGCTGTGCAGCGAGTGTTTCGGCATAATGACGTTGGCCCACTTCGCCGCCAAAGGTACCCCATCCCCCACCACCGCGCACTTCAAATTGCAGCGGATAGCCGCTAGCGCCATCGACTTCGCTCACCTCTAGTGTGCCGTGCGTGCCATAGAGCCCCAAACTACCCCATGGGGTACGGGCGCTGCCGGCACAGTCGGAGCCAACCGCGGTTACCAATGCACCCGAAGCAAATTCCATCAGCACCAAGCTGTTATCCTCCACCTCAATCTGGATCTTCTCCCCGCGCCAAGTTCGCTCCGGCATAATCTGGTTGCCCAGCGCAGTTACACGCCGCACAGATCCGAGCACACTCGTCGCCAATTGCAACGAATAGACTGTCACATCCGGCAAAGGCCCGGCGCCACGCCGATAATACCAGGTTGGGTTGATCTCGGCCAACGCCCCACTGCCGCTGCGGATCGGCTCGTGCTCGTGGCCAAAGCCTAAGGTGTAGGTAAAACCTACACCAATTTTGCCCAGCCGACCACTCTGTACAATCGCCCGCATCTGACCAGTGGTGGGAAAAAGCTCAAAACCTGGCGCTGCCGCCAATTTGACACCGGCTTTGTCACGTGCAGCCAGTAGCGCATCGGCTTCAGCCAAAGTGGTCGTCATCGCCTTCTGCACATAGACATGTTTGCCGGCCTCAATTGCCGCCATGGCGTTGGCAAAGTGAAATGGGATCGGTGTAAGCACTAGCACAAGGTCCAGATCGACAGCGGCTAGCATTGCCTCCACCGAAGTAAAGTGCGCTGGGACATGAAAGCGTTCGGCGGTTTGTTGAGCGCGTTCCGCAACGGTATCCACTACAGCAACCAGACGAACACGTTCCTGGGCATCGGGTAGGCTCAAGTGTGGCAAAGGGCCGCGTAGGGCAAGGCTACCACAACCCACAAGCCCTGCACGTAGAATAGATGACATTTTTCTTCTCCCCATTTAACAATAAAATATGCTTTTTATTTTCCTTATTCAGGTATTTTGTAATATTTTTGTCATAGAAATCTGCACAAAATACGTAGAATCCTGATACAGTGAGACAGTGGGCCAGTAAGTCGGTTGGCCAGAATAAACACTGTTTTACTGTCCCACTGTCTACTTACTTACGCCCAATGGGATAAGCCGAAAACTAAGAACTCGTCATTATGTCGCTGCCGCAGAGATAAACGTACTTTCCAGCGCTAATGTGCGACCCAACGCAGATGATTGGGCGGCCTTTTCGATAATCTCTACCACATGCAGCGCGTGGGCAATGTCCAGCAGTGGTGCGCGATCATTTTGAATACAATCGACCAGGTGCTCGATGCCCAGGTGATGGTCAGGGCCTGCCTTGCGGCCAGTCTGGGGCAGCACCACTTGTTCCCAACCTGCCCCAGCGCGCAACACTTCCACCGGGCTGGCAACATCGATTGGGTCAAGCGCGATCGTGCCTTGTAAACCGTGCAATTCTACCTGCGGGGCACGCGTGCTATAGACCACATTATTGGCCGCCAACGTCACCAGGCAATTGTTGCCAAAGTCCAGGATCATCTGCCAATTGTCATCGGCCTCCACCGGCACGCGCTTGCCCGCCACGGGACCATCGACGGCAACGAAACTGTCGAGCACCTTGGTTACCATAGCAGTTACGCGCTGGACAGGGCCGAGCAGGCCAGTGAGAGTGTGTAATGGATAGACACCCATATCCAGCGCCGGGCCACCACCCTTGGCAAAGAAGGGGCTGGGGTCAGATTCATAGCCACGCCAGGGTGGTACACCCATGTGACCATAGCCACGCGCCGAGTACACTTTGCCAATCTCACCCGCAGCCAAGATTGATTGGGCGTAGCGCACCTGGGGAAAGAGCATGACACAGGGCGCACAGACCAGTTTACGGTTAAATTGTTGGACGGCAGTTTGGATGCGCCGGGCATCTTGCACAGTTGAGGCCACTGGTTTTTCGGTGTAGACATGTTTCCCTGCTGCCAACGCCGCCAACGTAGTCTCTGTATGGAGTTGGATCGGCGTCAGGTTGATGACGGCTTCGGCATCGGTTTCGGCCAACATCTGCGCATAATCGGTGTAGCGGTGGGGAATGGCATATTGATCAGCGACCCGGTGCAGACGGGTTTCGGTGCGGCCACAAATGGCGACAATTTCAGCCCGATCGGCCAGGCGGTGAAATTCTGGGAGATAATCGCGTTGGGCCACATCGCCACAGCCCAACAGGGCTAATTTGGTTTTGGTCATGGGCAATCAAATTCCTCTACAGTAATAGTTCATTACAAGGCTTCACAGAGCGCTGTAAAACAGATACTACATTATAAATGCTATCATTATAGAGGAGACGAGCGGCAAAGGTCAAACGATTCAGAAATGGCGGGTGTCGCCTAATTTGCGGCTGGAATGCAGAGGCGAAATCGATAGTAGAACGTAACAGTTGTGCTGATTAAAGCGTGGTCTGCTCGTTTAAGCTTTAGAATTTGTAGAATTTACGCCGGTTGAGCTTGTCGAAACCGGCTTCGCGCCCAAGGGACACGCCTCTGCCGGCGTAGAGACTGTGATTTTGCGTAAATCCTAATTTGTACACAGATAACACAGATGAAAACAGGAAAATCTCTGTTATCTGCGCAATCTGCGTACAAAACTTAATTCATCAATCTACTGACCCGATCAACGCAGAACTTCTGTTTAAGCTGAGACAATTTCAACGGCACCAGTGTCCAAATCGTAGCGGCCGCCGACGATCTTCAATTTGTTTTGCGCCAAAGCTTCGGCCAGGATAGCCGTGCTCTTAAGCCGCTCGACGGTGAGCAGAACGTTGGCATTGATTGCATTGGCAAGCAAGTCACCCGTCTGCTCCTCGGCCTGCACGACGGCTGGCTTGATGCCCTGCACCAAATATTCGATCTCGGCAGGGGCATGGCCATTCTGCTCTAGGGTTTCAATCGTAGCATTGACAGCACCACACTTTTCGTGGCCTAAGACAACGAGGAGAGGAATGCCCAATTCGGCCACGCCAAATTCCAGGCTGCCCAGCACTGCGCTATCGACAACATGCCCGGCGGTGCGAATCACAAAAAGATCACCCAGGCCGCGGTCAAAAACATGTTCGGGTGGTACGCGTGAATCTACACAGCTAAAGACCGTGGCAAAAGGATGTTGCCCGCCAGCCAGCATGGTGCGTCGTGCCACCGATTGATTGGGGTCACGCGTTTTATTGGTGGCAAAACGTTGATTGCCTTCCATCAGCCGCGCTAATGCATCGTCGGGATTGGTGACATCGGCTTCAGGCGCAGGGGCGGACTGCGGAGAGATTGACTGGCAAGCACTTACAGCAGCGCCGGCCAGGGTTAAGCCAGACCATTGCAATAACTTGCGGCGCGAAAGGACGTTGGCGATGACCATTGATAATTCTCCTGTAGATAAATAAAATATAAATTAGTGGGACATAAAGAAAGAGGTGCAAATGAAGGATAACACGAA
>JBBRVA010000498.1:0-6237 GCA_038247295.1 Caldilineales bacterium
GCGTGATAGAGCAGCGTGCCACAGATGCCCTGGCGTCGAAAGTCTGGGTGGGTGCTCACTTCGCGAAAACGGCCAAGCTCACCTTCGCTAAAGATCCCGATGGATCCCACCAATTGGTCAGCCAGGTAAGCGCCCCACCAGGCCCCACGCCCAGCTTGTACCATCGCGCGCCAGCGCGCCCACTGCTTCGCCTCAAAGGTAAGGTCGCCGCTTGGATCGCCGTGGCAGCGCAGATGCAGATCAAACGCCGCTGCCCATTCGGCATCGTTGGTTAGCGCACGGATCGCGATGGCGTGGTTCGGATAGGGTGGTGGGTGGACGGTTTCTGCTACCAGCACCTGATCGGTGAAACATTGAAAGCCGGCATCCAGAAAGGGTTGGGTTTCACCCTGCGCGCCGTCCGGTGCATCCCAACCAAAGGCAAAATGTTTGACGTGTGGCAACGCACCCAACTCCTTGGTAAAAAGCTGACGCCAGCGCTCAAAGTCACCTGGACCAGGCGGCGCGGCAAAGAGCAGGAAGTGACCCCAGTAGTAAAGCGGATTGGCGGGCGTCTGAATGACCAGATAGTCGCCGCGGTCGAGGATGATACCATCGAAGCGGGGAAAGAGCAGGTCACTGTGGTAGCCGAGGGAGCGAAGCTGCATGGCGGTTGGTTTCTTCGTTCTTTATTGTGCTGACAATTCATGATAACAGACTTTAGACAAAATTGGGCTAGATTTATACCAATGCGTTACAATACGTGATACTGGAGTTTGATACATTTTTGTGATTATCGGCCTTGTTAGCAAAGGAAATCGCTATGATGACTGTTGCCAATGAAACAACCGCCTATATTACGGTCGTGGAGGAGGATCATTTAATTGCTATCCCCCGCACTATTCCGACAGGGGCAACGGTTGCGGTAGTGATTGTGCCGCCATCTGGCATTATGCTTTGGCCACCAAAAGATGAAGAATCAGTGCGTCAGGCCCATTTTGCCGCAGTAATGGAAGCGATCAAATCAATTGTAGCCAAGCCCGCGCCCGCTGATCACTATACCGACGCTGAACTAGATGCGATCATTGAGAAAGCCCGCAAAGCGCCACGAAGCTCATGATACGTATCACGCTCGATACCAATCAACTTGTCCGAGCGCTTATGCGTCCACCAGAGCTAGCGACCTTTATGATGAGTTGGCAGTCAAATCGCTTTCGTGTGGTAGCTTCTCAAGAACTACTGGATGAATATGATCGCGTTTTACTATATCCAGAAATCAGACCATTGATCTTTGCCGAATTGCTACGTGCCTACCGTAGTCACTTGCTAAAGCTGATCGAGATTATTCCACTGCTGGTGATCGCACCTGTGTGTCGTGATCCCGATGATGATAAGGTAATTGCGACTGCGATATATGGTCGAGTTGCCTATCTTGTCAGTGAAGATGACGATGTACAAACACCGACTGTACGAGCACTGTTACAACAGTATGGCATCTCTGTCCTTTCAGCCCAACAATTGTTAAACGTGCTCGATATGAACATCTGATCGACCCTACGTACCGCAGCCCCATTTGTTCATACCAGTAGGGTAGCCACTTGCCTTGCTTGATGCCAGGCTTGGATAAAGGCGAGGGCTGTGCGAAAAAGCTTATGCCAGCTTTTATCCGGCGCTTCCGCCAGGCTATGCCAGAAGAATTGAAAAATGTGACCACCGCCGTCCGTGGTAAAGAATGACGATTCCTCCAGCAGTATGCCAGTCGGCTGGCATAGGAAGATATGCCAGTGCTGCTCTGCTTCGTCAATATCCAGTTCTCCGATCTTCTCCACCACTATAGCTCGGTTAATCCCCGATTCTTCGGCCAATTCACGCAGCACGGCGCTTTCCGGTTGTTCGCCAGCTTCCGGCGTGCCTTTGATCAGTTGTGTGCCCGCCTGCGGATGGCGGAAGGCGAGAATCTGCCAGCTCTCTTCCCGTTGACGCAGGATGACAGGGCAGACCTTGTGGATGTAGTGCTGCATGGTGATTTATTCCCCAATTAACATCTCCGCCACCACCGGATAGTGATCACTTACATAGACCGGTGGTTCAGCCTCGCGCACAATCGTGCAAGAGGTGGTTTGGAGTGGCTGTTGCCCCGCCCGCACCATGATCCAATCGACCCGCCAGTAGACTTGATCCCCCCACTCCAGCGCAAAGTAGTTTGCTCCGTGGAAGCCATGAAAAGTGCTCGCTTCGACCGAATCGGCATGGCCGGCGGCGCGATAGGTATCGACAAAATTGGCATCGAGCAAGTTGCGATAGACCGGTGACCAGGGATTGCAGTTGAAATCACCGCCCATGATCACGGGCAAGGTATGGTCGGGATCCAGCGCAGCCAGTTGTTGCAAGTTGCGTTGATTGCCTACCAACCGCGCGCCTTCGCTGGCATCGTTGAGGTGGGTGTTCAAATAAACGAACTCTACGCCACTTTTCCGGCAGCGCAATTTCACCCAGGTCGTGTTCATCAGGTTGTCATCTTCGAGATCGGTCAGCAGGGGCAAGTCGCTCGCCGGCAACTGGATGAAGCCATGATCCAAGCGCTCAAAACGGTCCGCTTTCCAAAGGATGGCGGTGCCTTCACCATTTTCATTTTCGATTACATGATCATAGCCACTCAACGCTTGCTGATAGGTGGCCCAATGCACCGGTTCAAACTCTTGAAAACCGATCAGGTCGGGCGCGTAGCGTTTGAGAATTTTAACGTTGAAGGTGGACCGGTTGGCCCACAGATCGGAAAAATATTCGATCTCGGTTTCGGGAAGGGTATTAAAATTATTCAGTGTCATCACGCGCAGGAAGGTCATGTAATTTTCCTCAAAAGATCCAATTAGAGTGGTGCCAGCACCGCAAAAGTCTGTACGACAATTTTACCATCCCGCACGACAAACGTATCAGTTGCCATTGGAAAGACTGGCGGCGCCTGCCAGAAGATGTAGGCGGCTTCGCCCGTGACATCTTGGCGGATCATCTTGAAATCTGCCATCCAGTCGGCGGGTAAAGTGGCAAGTAGAGCAGCGAAGAAGCCGCGCACTTCTTCCAGACCATGCAACGTCTTATCGGGTAGGAAGAGCGTCGATTCTGCGCCGTAATCGCTGAGAATGGCGTCTAAATCGCCCTGCGCGATGGCGGTGAGATGATGTTGTAGCGTAGCGGCGGTTTGTTCGGTTAGGTTGGATGACATGAGAAACGCCTTTTGCAATGACTAGTAGAAAATATTCAAAATGAGGATTGAGTTGGCGCAAGCGATGTGTTACAATCCTAAAATAAGCGAGTCAATCGATTTTGACTGCGATGGAGATACACAATGATCGAACCACAAAGAACCAAAAACGGCGAATGGATTACGATTGCCGAAGCGGCACATATCGCTGGCGACAATGAAAACTATATTCGAGAATTAGTCCAAACCGGCAAAGTGAAGACACGCCAGCGCCGACAAACTGTACTAGTGAATCGCAATGCGCTATTGAATGTCCAGCGTCAGTTGGCGAATGCCGCCCTAGATTTCTATCCCAGCCAAATCGCTTTGACTGCAATTGAGCAGCGGTCTGAACTGGAGCAACAAAAACGGAATCAAGCGGCGATTCGCTTGTTGACGGATTGGACGAATGCAACCGATGAAGAGGCTGCGGAGCAAACTGATACGCTCTCTTATCTGGTTGAACATCTGGATGAAGATCATGCCAACCGTCAGATCTTTCCTGATCAACTAAAACAGCAATTGCGTCAGCTATTGGCAACCAATGAGTAGATTTGTCTTTTTAGATTCTGGCCCACTTGGTTTGCTCACCAACCCTCACCCGACACGTCATGTGCTTGATTGTTTGGCCTGGCTTCAAAATTTGCTTGCCGTAGGTTGCAAAGTGGTGATCCCAGAAATCATCGATTACGAATTGCGCCGCGAATTGCTACTTGGTGATAAGCAGCGTGCCTTACACCGGCTCCAATCCCTCCATTCCACACTTGATTACCTCCCTGTCGATACGCTTGTCTTCCAAAGAGCGGCAGAGCTATGGTCAAAAACGCGTAAGCGCGGCCTTGCTCTTGCCGATTCCAAAGCCATTGATATTGATGTCATTCTCGCTGCCCAAGCGATTGGCGTTGCCGATGCAGGCCATGACGTGATTGTAGCGACTACCAATGTCAAGCATCTATACTTGTGAAGGGCATAAATGACATTGCGACCAGAGAGAAAATGGTATAAATCGTTATCATCTATTGCCTTGCTCAGTATATCTATTTTAGTCAAAGCAGAAGCTTGGCACTTGATTACACAATAACGCCAAATAGTCAGCCGCGATCAGGGATATGCGCGCTTCAATTTATGGGCTGCCACGCCCACGCATCACCCTGTGACACAACGTGGCCCAGACCGGGCGCCGGGAAATGGAACGCAAGCGTTAGTGCCCCATCGGTCGCTGCCCGCTGAAGCAAGCGCCGACGCGTGGCAACAGTCTGCTCGGGCAGTAGATCCACGGCAGCCACCCATTCCGGATGCGCAACGTGGATCGGGTGCAGCACAGTATCGACCAGGTAGAGCAATTGTTCGCCTGCTGAAGTGATCGACAACGCCATGTGGCCGGGCGTATGCCCTGGCGCGGCGATGGCGTGGATGCCGGGTATAATTTCACCTTCCTGGCTCACCAGATCCAGCCGCTCTGCAATCGGCGGTAGGTTGCGTTGGGCAAAGCCAATCAATGCTTCTTTGATAAAATCCGGCACATGCAGCGCTGACAGGTCCGGATTGTTGGTCCAAAATTCCCACTCTGTCTGCCACATCGCATAACGGGCGTTGGGGAAGGCCAGGTCGCCCGCGGCTGTCACATTGCCGCCAATGTGGTCGGCGTGGCCGTGAGTAAGGATCACGGTACCGATGCTTTCCGGTTCGATGCCCGCCGCGCGCAGATTGGGCAACAATTGCCCGGTGTCTGGCCCCAGGTTACCAGCGCCCGTATCTACCAGCACCCGCCCTTGGCCCGTATCGATTACCAGGCTGGGATAGGGGCTGAGATACGCTGCCCACGTTCCTGGATCGATCTGATAAGGAGCGAGCGCCTCGGCTAGCGCGGCTTGGGGCGCATTAGCAAACATTACCGCTTCCGGATGGGTGTAGGCAAATACCCCATCCGGCACGATCGTACAGTTGAACTGGCCAACGGTGAAACGATGGTTATCTGTACTCATAAAAATTTGCTCCCACCAGCAACGATCAACCGCCGGCCATTGCGCGTTCGATTGCGCTGGGGAAACGGCTCTCGAAATCCAGAATGCCAACCCAGGATGGGGTAATAAAAATGCGCGCCATCCGTGGAAAGATCGGGGTCACTTGATCGAGCCAGGCTTGACCGCCTTCCTCGCCAAAGACGCGCCTGGACATCGCCGCATATTCCGGCGCGATGCCATCAACCGTGTCGGTACGGATGGGGCCGCGGATCAGCAACACTTTGTAAGGCATCGTGTCGCTGTCGATGGTGAGGGCGACTTGATCACCATCCTTCAACACTTTCATCTTGGGCGCATCTGGGGGCGTGCCCAGCACAATTTCTTCCCCGTTCCAGTGAAAGCCGATGGGGATGACGCGCGGCGTGCCATCGCTCCAGTTAGAGGCAAAGCGAGCGGGGACGGTCGATTGCAGCATTTTTTGCGCAACGGGGTCGTTGAGCAAAGCGGGATCACCTTGTTTGGTTGGCATACGAAGCTCCTTTTTGTATTTTCACTTGATCGGTTTATCTGTCCCAGGGGAAAGACAGATACGTTGGTAGCCTATGCTGCTGTCACTGTAACAAATCTGCGTAAGAGAAACGTAGTACGGTTTGTAGCATATAATTGATCTTGATCAGCGACCCATCCAACGGCCAGGTTGAATGGGTACCGCTTGCTCAAGCAGCTGTGTGGAGGCGGTGGTTCGATCTCAAGATTGAGCCCATTCATCCGCTGAGGTTAGGTAACCCAAGGTGTGCCTTTGGTATGTCTGAAATCATTGACGCTGGCATCGGCCCGTTAAGTTTGGTGGTCATGCTGTTGATTTTTGGTGCTTCACAGCGTTAAATAAATGGGCTATAATAGCCACTGCTTGGTTGTTCTGCGCTAGCATAGCAAGTCGCCGCGACGGCAGCGCGACAAGTTCGCGACGAAATGACTCAGAAATCTCCCTATGCACGACAACCTTAAACTGACCTTATTCGGTAGCCCAGAAGTTCGTCTTCACGGCCAGCC
>JBBRVA010000499.1:0-6232 GCA_038247295.1 Caldilineales bacterium
ATCTGTGGTTGTCATTCTCGCAGTGTACACAGCAGATGCTTACAGCATGACAAACTTTCTCACGGCAGCTTGACCTTCCTTCCTCGTTCGTACGATAGACCAGTAGGATGACAGGATAACAAATCAGCATAAACCTACTATACGTAATACCAATCTCTAATCTCTAGTATAAGGAGCCACAATGAAACAGACATTTTCTACTCTCACTATGATCTTTGAGTTTCTCGGTTCGCAAGAGCTGCGCATCTGGTTGCGCATGGCCATCAAGCCGCTGGCCGTGATGGTAACCCTGGCGATCATGTTATGGTTGGGCGCTTGGTGCGATGCCCAGATTGCCCACGCCGAAACCCAGGATCTGGCCTGCCCGGTGGGGACGGAACAGGATGGCGCGCTCTGTTACCCGCTCTGTGAGGATGGCTTTTACGGCAAAGGACCGGTTTGTTATAAAAATTGTCCCAGCGACTTTAAGAGTGACAGCAGTTTCTGCTTCAAGGAGGCGCATATCTTTGCCAAAGCCAGCTATGGCCGCGGGGGCGGTGCTGGTTTGGTCTGCGCATCGAACCAGGAGGCGCAAGGTGGCCTCTGTTATACGCGCTGTGCGCCAGGCTATTATGGGGTCGGACCCGTCTGTTGGCAGCGTTGCCGAGCCGGATATGCTGATCATGGTGTCACCTGTTTCAAGCATATCTTTGACTTTTACGGCAAGCCCACCTATGGCCGCGGTGCCGGCGGGCCGGTGAGCGTCTGTGCGCCGGGGCTGGAGCGCAATGGCGCGCTCTGCTACCCGCGCTGCACCACCGGCTTCTATGGTGCGGGGCCGGTCTGTTTGCAACGCTGCCCCACGGGCTATGCAGATGACGGCGCGACCTGTCGCAAAGATGCCATTGTCTTTGCCACCCCGAGCTATGGCCGCGGCGCCGGGGTCGCCCTGAACACAGTGCCGACCGCCCTCGATGCCACCTTTCAGACGGCCAAAAACACACCGGTAGCCATTATCTTTGAACATGATGACTTCGATGACGACCGTGGGTTGCCTACCACCATTGTCCAGCCGCCAACGCATGGTTTTTATGATGGCGACCGCTACATCCCCAACCAGGATTTCGAGGGTGAGGATCGCATGCTCTGGAAGACCAACGACGGCAAAAATGACTCGAACACGGCCATTATCACCCTTCTGGTCGGCAATGTGGGCGCCAATGTGGCACCAGTGGCGCTGGATCGCACGGTTGCTGTGGCTGAGGATACCCCGATCACCATCACTGTCACTTGCACCGATGGGGATAACGATGAGCTACTCTATCAACTGCTGGACGGCCCGCAGCATGGCGCTTATCAGTGGCTGCCGCCCAACACGGTGATCTACACCCCCACCGTCGATTTTGTCGGCACAGATTCATTTACCTTCCGCTCGCATGATGGCCAGGCCGCCTCTAACGTCTCGATCATCGCCTTGACAGTAGGGGCAGTGAATGATGCGCCGTTGGCTCTGGCGCAGACGATCAGCACCACGCGCAACAGCAACGCCAGCGTCCTCCTTTTGGGCACCGATGTGGAGAGTGACACGATCAGCTACACCCTGGTCAGCAGCCCAACGCATGGTTTGTTGAGCGGCGCAGTGCCCGATCTGCTCTACACGCCGGAGAATAACTTTGTTGGCGCAGACAGTTTCCAGTTCCAGGCCAGTGATCCGCAGGGCGCAGCCACGCTGGCGACGATCAACATCACCGTCCTACCGACCAACACCGCGCCGCTGGCCGAAAGTATTATGCTCACCACCAGTGAGGAAAGTGCCGTTGCTGTCAATCTTACGGCCAGCGATGCGGAAAACGACAACATTATCTACACGCTGGTTACCAGCCCCACCCACGGCCTATTGACCGGCGAAGGTACGGATTGGATCTACACCCCAAATGCTGGCTTCATCGGCGCAGATATCTGGACGTTCAAAACGAGTGACGGGCAAGCTGACTCCGCTGTGGCGACCATCGTGATCAACGTCGTGGCTGCGCCTGCCGAAGCCAGCGTCGTCGGGATTGTTGTTGAAGATAGCAACACAAACGGCCAGCCCGATGAAAGTGACAGTGGCATAAGCGGGCTACGCGTCACCTTGACGAGCAACAATGTTCAGGTATCAGCAGTCGCAACCGTCTTTGAAACGCAGACCGATGCGATCGGCGCTTGGCGCATGGATGGCGTGCCGCTGGGTCAATACACCTTGCAGATTGATTCTTCGGCCACAGTCCAGCTCGCAGCGCCGCTGCAGACGCAACTTACTGTGGCCGCGCGCGGCGTGCAGCAACTACAACCGACCAGCGTTACCGTCAGCGCCCGGGCCATCTTCCTCCCTATGATTCAACGCTAAAGCGATCAACATGCCCGGCAGCTTGAAGCTGCCGGGCATGTTCAAGCACAAAGGAGCCTACGGTCGACGTTACGCCAATTCCTGGATCGCCCGGGGATATCTGTCACCAATATGGCACGCCCCCCAATAACAGCTGCTGCTCGGCTGTACCATTTTCCTTGATTTGTGTAACGCGCGGGCCATTGAACGGTTCGCGCGATTTCATCCAGGCATTTTGATAACACATCAAACAGGCACGACGCCGATTATTAGATTTGTTGGCGACGCCCCGATGGTAGAGCCAGCCATTGAAGATCACGGCTTGCCCCGGTTGGGCCAGGATCAGCTTCTCGTCTGGGAAGCGCGGGAAGCCTTCCGGCGGTTTGAAGGGCGCGCGCTGGCTGCCAGGCACGATGGCAATCGGCCCATTCTCCATCGTCAATTGATCTAGGTAATAGCCGCAGTTGATCTGGCCGGGAATGCTGCCATACGGGGTGCTGTCGGGGTCCACTGGCCAGGGGCCGTCGCGATGCCAGCTTTGGTCGGGTGTGCCAGGCTCGGTGACGCCGGCAGTGGCGCTGTGCAGTTGCACACAGTTGCCCAAGATCGCCTTCATACGCGTGAGAACGGGTGGATGATCAAGCAGAAAAGCAAAGCGATCATCCTCTTCCAACAATTGATGGGTGAACTGCGTTCGGCCGCGCGCAAACGTTTCATCCAGCGCCGTGCGGAGCAGTTCCACCTGGTTTGGGGTAATCGCATCTTCGATTACCAGATAGCCCCACTTCATAAAAAACCGCGCCTCGCGTTCCAATGCTGGGGTCAACTCTGGATTCAATTGCTGAGGAACGATCGAGACATCGTACGGCATGGGAGTTTCTTTCTTTTTCGGTAAGCTTATAACGCATGGTGATTAGGTGGTGAAACAGAGCGGTGAGGACGGAATATCCCCGTTCAGGAGCGGCCAAAGCAATTGGGATAAGTGGGTAGGCATAAATAGTTCGGTCATGCGCGACACAGGACCGCTAAACGACTGAGCAATTCGTCGCGTTCGATATAACAGCTTTGCAAATGGCGCGCTCCGTTGCTAGAGAAGCCAGTGCGCCCATGCAAGACGCGAGTGTTGTCCACCATATACAACTCGCCCGACTGCATTTTGATGCGCAATTGGTACTGATCGCTTTCGCGCATGGCACCAAAACTGCGATAGGCGGCGTAATAAGCCTCCATCTCATCCGCTGGCAGCAAAAAGGGTTGCACCGAGTGGTTGGAATAGCGGATGCCGCTTACTTCCCCACGCCGATTGAGTTCGATCACCGGCCCTTCATTCTCCAACTCTGCCGTTGCATCGCGGAAGTGAAAGTGGAGCGGCACACTGGCAAGCAACTTGAACTGCTCGGGCACCTGCGTCCGCAGATCCGCCGCAAGCTTAAAGCCATCCACCAGCGTCGAGGCGCCGCCGTGGGGGTCGGCTTGCAGAAAGTGCTGCAACTGGATCGTGGGCGTCGGGTTGCGGTACGCTTCGTCCGTATGCGTCACCAACGGCAGATTGGTATAGGCAACCGAGTTGGCATTCTCCATCGTCTTGACATCAAAAACAGTGCCCCAGCCCGTAGAACGCACCTCACCAAATTGCCTGGCGACTTCCAACACGGTGCCCGGCATCGTTGGCACATCGGTGAGGATGCCGATGCCACAGTCCCGGAACTGCGCCAGGTACGCGCGCTTGATCGCACTATCTTGTAATAGTTCGGGATAGCTCACCTTCGGCAATTGTTCACCAATCGCCGCGTCCCACAAGATTGGCGGGCGGCGTGGCCGCTGCGCATGGTTGGAATAGTCATAGGCGCGCAGCCAAGCCGGGGCAAAGCGGCTTTCGTGATTATCGTGCTGCCAAACGATGCACAATTCACCCGCAGCCGATATCTCCGCGCGCGCGGGCCGTACATCTGCCGGCAGGCTAGAGGTTTCGATGACGCGGTGATTGGTGCTCGCGTGCCGCAACTGCGGGCAGTTGTCGCGCAGCCAAAAATAGTGGAAGGTGCTGCGTTGGCCGTCTGTCCAGCTAATTTGCAACGCACGCTCGCCAGCCACGATGTGATCGATCGCTAAAGCTAGTTCATTATTTTGCATAGACTTCACCCTTGTCATCCCTTCGGCAAGCTCAGGGCAAGCCTTGCCATCCTGTCATCGAACCTACAACCGATACCCTGGCTCTTCCTCATCCAAAATCTCTTTTAGCGCATTAAAGTGGAGTTCGGAAAACTGCGGATATTCCAACCACTGTTCACAGGCCACGGCGGCCACCGCCGGTGGGATGATGGCTAATGGCTGGCGCGTGGATAAGGCCAGGACCTGTACCTGCGCCGCCTTTTCCAAATAATAGAGTTGATCAAAGGCCTCCGCCACGGAAGGCCCCACCACAATCACGCCGTGGTTGCCCATAAAGAGCACACTTTTATCATCGCCCAACAAACGGGCCACGCGCTCCCCTTCGTTGTCGTCGAGCGCCATGCCGTTATACGCGCGATCATAGGCAATGCGTTCGTAAAAACGACAGGCATTCTGGTCGATCATTTGGAATTCAAAATCCTGCAAACAACAGAGCGCGGTGGTGTAGGGCATGTGGGTGTGCAAAATGCAGCGCGCCTGCGGCAAATGTTGATGTAAATGGGCGTGCAAATACCAGGCCGTGGGATCGGGTGCATTGGCCGCCGTCAGCGCGTGCGGATTATCAGCATCCAAACAGAGCAATTCGCTTGCCCGCACGCGTGAGAAATGGCGGCCTTTGGGATTGAGCAAAAATTGTTTGCCATCATCCGAAACCGCCACGCTAAAATGGTTGGCGGTGGCTTCATGCAAGTTCAAACGCGCCGTCCAGCGCAAGGCCGCGGCGAGATCGACCCGGGCCTGGGTTTCGTTGTGGGCTGTTGTCATGTGGTTCTCCTTGGTGAACAACAACGGATGCAGACAGGAAGGGATAAAACAGTGTCAAGGCAGATGTAGTATCCGTTCCTGTCTGCATCCGTTGTTGTGTTAATTACTACTTACGGCCTAATTATCCTTCCAACACCGCGGGAAACCCGGGCGCGCGCAGATCTGCCCCAACCGCGTCTTCCAACAACTTTACCACTTGCGAAGACCAGGCACCGCCACCATATTGGGCGCGGGCGCGGATAAAGGTCTGCTCCACCAGCCCAGCCACTTCCAGCGGGACGCCGAAGTCGCGCCCCAGTTGCATGGCAAAGTTCAGATCTTTGCAGGCCAGGTCCATCGTAAAGCCGATGTTGTAGCTGCCATTCAAGATCACCTGGCTCTCCGTCTCGTGGACAAAACTGTTGCCCGAGCTAGCCTTGATCGCAGCAAAAGCTTGGGCCAGGTCGAGCCCACCCTGTTTGGCCAGCATCAATGCTTCGCCCGCAGCCACCAAGTGAATAAAGGCGAGCATGTTTGTGATCACCTTGATCACCGATGCGCTGCCCAGTGGCCCCATGTAGAAGACCTGGCCACCCATCGCCTGCAAGGCGGGCAGGTGCGCCGCATACACCGCTTCATCGCCGCCGACCAACACCGTAATATCACCTGCCGCCGCCTTGTGGACACCACCGGTCACCGGTGATTCCAAACAGGTAATGCCCTGCTCAGCGGCCAGCGCGGCCAGCCGCAGCAATTCGTGGCGATCATTGGTGCTCATATCGATCCAGGTTCCGCCCGGTTTCAGACCAGCGAGAATACCTCGTTCACCACTGACGACCGCGCTGACGGCTTTGGGCGAGGGCAAACAAGTAAAGACACTGTTGGATGTCGCGGCCACGGCTTGCGGCGAATCCGCCCAGCGCGCCCCCGCGGCCAATAGATCCGTCGCCGCATCCTTGTTCAGATCATAAA
>JBBRVA010000500.1:0-6232 GCA_038247295.1 Caldilineales bacterium
CTGTTGGCTTGGGGATCGGTCACGGTCATTGTGATCGTGGTTTCGCCAACACCAACTGGTGTAATTTTCAGGTTGCGTGTTGCACCACTGCCCGTTACGGCAAGATTCGCATTGGGCACGACCGTCTGATTGCTGCTGAGAGCAATCACGGTTAGATTGTCCACCAGCGTGTCGCCGTCAGCTAGGGTAAAGTCGATGCCGAGGGTGGCTGCCGAGTCGGTTGGGTCGCTGATCACGCCACTGACCGCGCCAGGGCCGGTGTCAGGTAGATTGAGGAAAGGGGTGAGGCTGGACTCGACGATGGTCGGAGCCGCCCCGGCACTCAGTGAATCGCCACTGATCGTTACATCATCAAAGCGCCAGGTGCTTGACGTGCCGTAGGTCGAAGTCGAACGCGAGGCTAAATATTGGGTGTTGGTGCCAGGGTCAAATGCTGAGACAATGCGAAAAATGACGTTTGCATTGTTGTCGAGCGCAGTGATGGTACTGAGATCCACCGTGCGCGCGTACCATGTATCACCAGTTCCAGTAGCTGCCGGCGTAAAGGTAAAGGTTTGGGCATCGATAAAGTTGGCGCCACCGTCTGTCGAATACTGGACGACTGAGGTGTTGGCAGCGGTGTTGCTGTGGCGATGGGCGTAGGTGAAAACAATATTTTCATATCCTACTGTGCTTACTACAAACTGGACACCAGCAGTTTTATTATTTGTTCCTTGTGCGGGGTAGGTGGTGGTATTCCAGGCTGCGATGCTGCTACCCGAAGGATTTCCAGCGTTGAATCCAGACAAGGTGGTGTTACCCGCATAGGTAGCCGTACCTGTACCACTTGCTGGGGTAAGTGTGCTCGATTCGAAAGTCCATTGTGTAATGGTCGTCGCTGCATAAACAGGTGTAGTTGACATTGCCAACAGCGGCAATATTATTATACAGAGCGCGGCAAGCCACCGACCTAAACTTGTAAACTTGTAATGCATAGATTTATTTGCTCCTTTGAAGTGATCTTAAAATCCGACTAACAATCTACAGAATAATAGTAAAGAATACATATTAATGTTGTGCTTACACAGTATTAAGAGGGCGTTATTGGTAGCTTACAATTGATCCACTTGCTAACTAGGATGAATCCATTATCATATTTTGTCCCAAATTCACTGGTGGGTTGAGGAAGCGTTACTTTAAAAAGATATTAGCCAGCATTTAACGCTGCACATCTAGAATGTTAACTTGCTTATGCAAAACTCCAATATCATCAACAATTCTGCTGTGTACCGACAGCAAAGTGATGACAACCCATTCAATAGCTGATCTTACGAAACGAAAAAGGATAACGACAATGCAACGCATGAGCAATGTTATGGATACAGAGCAGGAAATGATTGATCTGACGATGATGCCCATCGATGAAGAGATAGAAGAAGATGACGAAGAAGATGAAGTTGATGCAGTTGGTGAAGTTGAATATGAAGAAGAAGTTGACGAAGAAGATGACGAAGTTGAAGAAGTTGACGAAGATGAAGATGACGAAGAAGATAAGCTTTAGGGGCGAGCTAAATCCCAGTCAACAATAGATTGGGTGTTTTGACCAACATGGCTGGGGTGTTAGCGTGAAATTAGTTAGAGATTGGAAGTGTTTGGCGGGCCATGTGCCCGGCGCTTCCCTTTGCGCCTTGTTGATGATACGCGCTGGGAGCGGCAAGTGCCGCTCCCAGCTTACTTGATCTGCCGCACATCTATCGTTAGCTAAACTGATCCGGCGTATGCGCGAGGGCATAGGTGGCTTGACGCAAGTGGTTGATGAGGGCCTGGCGTCCTTTAATGACAGCCAATTGTTCGTAGGACATAGGATGACCGATATTAATATACATTGTCTTGGCCATCTTGTTGTTCACTTCGCTGATAATGAGCGATAGGCGCAGGGTCAGGCTGAACTGACTGACGATCTGAAAGAGACGGCTATTTTGCCCATGAAAATAGATCGGCACTACCGTTGCTTTGGTCATATGGATCAGTTTGGCGGTAAAAAGTTTCCATTCCAGATCGGTGGCTTGGCCAAACGGACCTTTGGTGGTGGCAATGCCACCGGCCGGAAAGATGACAATGGCACCACCCTGGCGTAGCATTGCTAGCGCCTGCCGCTTAGATTCGATATTGGTCTGGATCGCCGCATCGGTTTCACTAAAATCAATTGGCAACATATAGCGTGCAATGCGTTGCTCGCGAACGAGCGCGCTGTGCACCAAAATGCGAAAATCCTGCCGCGTCTTAGCTGCCAGATAACAGAGTGCTAACCCATCTAAAACGCCAAAAGGGTGGTTGGCAATAAAAACAATGGGCGTGTGCTGGGGGATGGCTGTTAACCGTGCTTCGCTATAGGCCAGGTTTATTTGCATCGCGGCCAGCGCCGCTTCCCAAAAAGAGGTTTTTGCATTTTGGTTTTGTAGGGCGGTTGCATAGACTTTTTCCAGCTTGCCGCGCCCCGTCAGGTGCTCAATCGAGTGGATTAGAACCTTTTTTAATAGCGGATCCGTTGCGCAGGCGTAGGTCAATTTAGGTTTTTCTAGCATGAAGGTTACCAATTTGATTCTGTGCTTGAAAAAGTAAACTTTGGCGTATTGCAAAGCTGATTGATCGACACCCGTCGTTTAGGCTCGCGTGCATAGTTGGCTCAACGCAACACGGACGACTCACACAGCCGTTTGGTCTATCGCTTTTCTGAAATTGGGGCCAATGGTAAGGACGCAACGGCGCGATAGACGTCCTTGCCATTAATGCTAGAGCTTATAATAGGTTGCTTAACAGCGTAATGACGCGGAGTTAATGTTGTTTTAAGAGTTTGTTACGGGGTTGTTTGGGCAGCACGATGGTCAGGTTACGCCATTGGCGTGCAACGCAACAGCGCGCCCTGGAACGCAAACGAGTAGTCTGGCTGGACCTGCAACGCCGCGCGCACTTCTTGCGGCGCGCCGTCGAAAAGGGTCTGGAGCATCTGCACATTGGGTGCCGGCGTGGCCATGCGCGTGACCCACGCTTGAAAATCCAACTGCACATCCCAGGTAAAGACAACTTCGGTTTGAAAATCCGCCGCGGCGAGCATTGCCACCCATTGTGCAACGGTGTGATCGCGCACGTGCGACGGATCGCGCAGCAGTTCTAGCGCTTGCACAAAGGTGTCGGCGGTAAAGTCATCGAACGAGACCACATCTGAGAGAATGAAGTGGCCACCTGGCTTCAAGATCCGCCGGAACGCTTGCAGCGCCTGTTGCGGATGCGGCCAATGGTGGGCGCTATAACGCGACACAATCAGATCAAATTCTGCATCGGCAAAATCCAACTTTTCCACGTCGGCGAGACGAAACTCGATGTTATCTAACCCGCGTTCGGCGGCAAGTTTGCGGCCTTGCTCCAACATGCCTTGCGTAAAGTCGACCGCGATCACCTGGGCGACGTGGGGAGCAAAGGTCAAGGCGGTGTGGCCGGTGCCGCAACCTGCATCCAAAACACGTTCGTGGCCGCTCAGATTGGCCGCCTTGACCATCTCTGCCAGATCTACGCCTTGCGCATGCACGGTGCTAGTGCTGTAATTGGCGGCCACTTGATTAAACTGGCGCTGGACAGAAGCTTTAATGTCGTTTAGTGAAATGGTTGTCATAATCGACCTTTTTGTATGTGCCACGGGTTTTCAACCCGTGCTAGCGATTTGAAAAATCGCTGTACATTGTTGTATGTGCCCCGGGTTTTCAACCCGTGCTAGCGATTTGAAAAATCGCTGTACATCATTGGTTGGTATGCTCGGCTGGGGCAAAGAAGACGAGCACCGATAATGCCTCCGTGATTGAGTGGAAGTGGTGCTCGGCGTGGGCGCCGACATAGACGATCGAACCGGCGCTGACGGCGCGATCGTTACCGTCGACCTGAATCTGACCTATGCCGCGGACCACGTAGTAGACTTCGTCTTCGGTGTGCGGCTGTTGCGGATCATCACCACCAGCTGGCAGCACATAAAGCCCCATGCTCAGGGCGGGCACACGCAAAAATTCTAACCACGCTTCACCCGATTGGCGGCTGAGCTGCATCAATTCGTCGATTTCATAGGCTTGCATTTTTTATATCCCTTTCGTGTGCTGGGGTACATGGTAATTGGTAAATAGTAATTGGTAACTCATGTTACGCAGTCACTCCTGGGCACCCAGAGGGTACCCGCGCCATCCCTGGCGGCGTTCCCGGTGCGTAACATGAGTTGGTAAGTCTGAAACTGCGAGCAATCACTGACCAATTACCATTTACCAATTACCCCATCCCTAACTCCTCTTGAATAGCTTCCGCAATCACGCTGATCGCCCGATCAATTGTCGGGGCATCGGCCATCGTGTAATTCAAGCGCAGCGTCGCGTTGCCCTCGCCCTTATGCACGAAGAAGAACTTGCCCGGCACAAAGGCCGTTTTACGTTCGACGGCGCGCCAGTAGACCTTTTCGGCGTCCAAGCCTGCCGGCCCTGCCACCCAAATAAACATCCCGCCTTCCGGTTGCGACCAAGTGAAGCCGTCCGGTAGGTAGCGATCCAACGCCTGCAGCATCGCCTGCTGTTTGGGTCGATAGAGGTCGATGATCGTGGGCAAGTGGCGCTGCAAATAGCCGCCCCCCACATACTCCGCCGCCAACGCTTGATTGTAGGTGCTTGTGTGCAAATCAACCCCTTGTTTGACGATCACCAACCACTGGCGGATTGTCGCTGGTGCCACGCAAAAGCCAATCCGCAACCCAGGGGCAAAAGTTTTCGACAACGTGCTGATATAGACCGTATGCTCCGGCGCCAACGCTTTGATCGTGGGCACGGGTACGCCGTGGTAGCGCAGATCGCTGTAAGGGTCGTCTTCGACGAGCAAGACATTGTAATCTTGGATAATGCGCGCCACTTGCTGGCGGCGCGCCAATGGCAACGTACGACCGGTCGGGTTCTGAAACGTCGGCGCCAGATAGATAAACTTGACCGCTTGCGTCCGCACCACCGCTTCTAGCGCGTCTGGGATCAAGCCATCGTCATCGGTGGCTAATTCGATATAGCGTGGTTCATAGGGCGTAAAGGCTTGCAGCGCGCCAACATAGGTGGGCGCTTCCACGGCCACGAGATCGCCTTGCCCAATCAGAATTTTGCCCAGCGCATCGAGCACACCCTGCGAGCCACTGGAAATTAAAATTTCTGCTGCGGTTGCCTGTACACCTTTGGCCGCCAGATGGTCGACCAGGGCTTCGCGCAAGGGGCCAAAACCCTCGGTGGCGTCGTACTGAAAGGCACTGGCGCCATATTTTTCCTGGACAATGGCCGTCAACTCGCGCAGAATTTCCAGCGGGAAGCTGGCGGGGGCTGGGATGCCGCCGGCCAGCGAAACCATCCCCGGTTGTGCTACCACTTTCAAGATTTCGCGAATGGCGTTGACGCCCATCGAAGCCGTACGTGGGGCCAGCAAATGATCAAAGTTCATGGCTGTTCGTTTCCTTCCTGCGTTTGAATCACGCATTGTCGTATTCATGATCAAGTTGCGCTTTTCTTTGCGCCTTTGTCGCTTTGCGCCCTTGCGTTAGCTTTTTTGTAGATCCTAAAGCATCAATTCTCCGCGCAGCACAGTCACAGCGCTGCCGCCAACCTTGACGGTTTCTATGTTGTCGCGTGGTCCGACCACTTCCACCTGCGCTTGGCCTGGTCGCGCCAGCCAATGACCCTGTTCTGCCACAAAGTTGGGCGTTGCGATTAAGCCATAATGCCACAAATAAGCGGCCATACCTCCGGTGGCGGAGCCAGTAAATGGGTCTTCCGTGACATCGATGTGGCGGGCAAAGGTCTGACCAGCCGCCGTTGCGCCCTGGCGGCAGAAAACATGCGCGCTGAAGAAGTCCGCCTGGCTGCGAAAATGCCGATAGGCCGCCAGGTTAAGATTGATCTTGCGCAACACATCCAGATCGCGTATATTTAAATAACTTTCTCTCTAGAATCTAATGCAACAATCTTGGCGCGAAGCGCCAGAAATGTTAGTCTAAGATTCTATGAAGAATTATAAAAGATTAAGTTCAGATGAGCGCGAAGAAATTTCTCGCATGCTCGCCCAAGGTTGTTCCTTAAATGACATCGCTAAATCACTTTCTCGGTATACCAGTACAATTAGCAGAGAGGTGCGATTAGGTAGCTGTAATAAGTATACCTATCGGGCAGGCAAAGCGCAAAGGCGCTCAACAAGA
>JBBRVA010000501.1:0-6224 GCA_038247295.1 Caldilineales bacterium
AAAAATTATTGATTTGCGTTGCCCTTATTCGCTTGCGCCAGCGGGTAGACCAATGGCGCCGGTCAAGTTGGCGCCTGTGAGATCAGCATTTTTCAAATCGGCGCCGGTTAGGTTGGCGCCACTTAAGTCAGCGTTGGTCAGATCCGCATCGCGCAGATTGGCATCGCTCAGATCTGCGTTGGCCAGGTTTGCACCCTCTAAGCGCGCGCTGCGCAGATCGCTTGCCCGCAGATTACTCCCCGCCAGGTTGATGCCAGCTAAATTACCCCAACTCAAATCAATGCTGGCCAGCTCTAAGCTGTTTGGGCCTTCGTTCACCAGCGTCCAGATGCGTCGTATCCGCGCTGAAATTTGGGTGGCGGCGTCGATTTTTGTTTGGCGCAGATCAGCCCAGGTCAGGTCGGCGTTGAGCAGAATCGCCCCGCTTAAATCTGCGCCTTGCAAGTTCGCCTCGCGCAGACTGGCTTCGGTCAAATTTGCCCCTTGCAGATTGGCGTTGCTCAAGTTGGCGTTGTGTAGATCGGCTTCGCTCAGATCCGCGTTGGTCAAATTAGCCGCCGTGAGGTCGGCGCGCCGCAAATAGACCGTACGCAAATTAGCATTACTCAGGTCCGTGCCGGCCAGGAGCTGATCGGGCTGGTTCTCATTCATGATTTGCCAGATACGCCGCCACTTGGGCGCGAGCTGCGTTGTGTCGTCGATCTGCGTTTGCAGGAAGTAGGCATCATCGAGCTGCGCCTCACTAAGATCGGCGCCGAGCAGATTCGCTGCTGACAGGTTCGCATTGCGCAGATCCGCTGCTTGCAGTGAGGCGCCGCCCAGATTGGCATTGGCCAGGTCGGCGCCGGCGAGTGCACGCTGAGTTTGCGGTTGATTGACAATCTCCCACACCAAGCGCCATTTTGGATCGAGAACGGTTGTTTCATCGAGCAACGCCCCTTGCAGATTGGCTTGCGCTAAAGTAGCGCTGGCCAGATTTGCCCCATACAGTGTCGCCTGGCGCAGATCTGCTCCTTCCAGGCGTGCGCCGCCCAGATCGGCTTGATTCAGGCGCGTCCCCTGCAAATTGGCCGCAGTTAAATTTGCCCCGCGTAGGTTGCTCCGGCTCAAATCGGCCTGGTAAAGATTGGCGGTGCGCAAATTCGCAAAGAGCAAATTAGTCTCAGTAAAGTTGGCGCCTTCTAAATTAGCGCCGTACAAGTTTGCCTCGCGAAAATCCAATCCCTGCTGATCGGTATGACGCAAGTCTGCTGCCCGCAAGTCTGCGGCCTGGCAATCCGGTGGACAGGTAGACCAAGCATCGCGCAACACCAGCGAATAACCAAAATAGGCCACCAATAGAAGTAGGGGTAACCCGATGATCAACATTGCCAACAAGCGTTCGCGTTGAACTGGATCGGGCGTCCTTTGTGTCTGCGCATGGTGAGGGGCAACCGGTCGTGTCAAATTAACCTCTGATCGAAAGAGAATCTATACCCGACCGCGCCGTGCGCTGGGTAGATTTGTTTGATGATACAACTTAGCCGCCAAATGAACAAACGCGTCGCTAAATTTTTAAGGTTCTGGCATCAGTCGTATAATTTCGTTTCTTGCATCTAGCGTTGATTTCTGGCATGATGGAGTTCTACACCTTTTTGTCCCCAGCATGTAAGGTATGGATTTGGTTTAGAAGGAAAGCGTATGTCCAATTGGCTCACTGGAACCGTTGCTACAAATGGCATTCATTTACACTATACGCGCACCGGCGGTGACAAACCGCCCGTTTTGCTTGCTCACGGCCTGACGGACAATGGCCTCTGTTGGACACCGCTCGTGCAATTGTTAGAAGCGGACTATGATTGTATTATGACTGATCGGCGATGTGGAATTGGGGGCAACTGTTTCTCCCGCGCTGGCGCACGAAGTCAGCGCCCTCAATGCAAACGTGCGCTTCGCCCACATCGCCGGTGCTGGTCATAGCATCCGCCGTGAGCAACTTGCTCCCTATGTCCAAGCCGTGCGCGACTTTTTGGCTCAAGTATACGCTTGATAGTAGATATTGGGTATTGGATACTCAATCATATCTATGATCGAGTATCCAATACCCAATATCTACCATCTTGATTCAATTTTAATTTAAACTAAAAATAGGAGAATTTTGTGAGTAAAACATTAAAAGTCGGCGTTGTCGGTGTGGGTGGGATTGCCCGGACGCACATGCCTGGTTGGGCTGCTTCAACCGATGCCGAAGTAGTGGCCGGTAGCGATATTAACAATACCGTGTTAGGGGACTGGGGCAAGACCCACGGTGTCAAGAAATTGGTCAATAGCCCAGCCGAGCTATTCAGCGATCCAGACATTGACATCATCGATATCTGTACGCCGAACATGTATCATGCGCCATTAGCGATTGCTGCCCTGGAAGCCGGCAAACATGTAATCTGCGAAAAACCATTGGCCCCTACCCCCGCCGAAATCCGCCAGATGATTGAGGCACGCGACCGCGCCGGCAAAACGTTGATGACAGCGCAGCACTTCCGGTTTAAAGGCGTTTCGCAGGCCATGAAACAGGAAATTCAGGGCGGCGCGCTGGGCGATATCTATCATGCGCGCAGTTGGATGTTGCGCCGCAATGGCATGATCCCAACACCAAGTTTTATTCATAAGAAGCACAGTGGCGGCGGCCCGTGTATCGACATTGGCGTGCATATTCTAGATCTCACACTCTGGATGATGGGTAACCCCAAGCCGGTTGCCGTGAGTGGCGTAGCCAAAGCGCCCTTGGCGCACCATGAAGGACAATTCGCCGTTTGGTACAACAACAGCTTAATCGCTCCCGATTTCGATGTGGAAGACTTTGCGGCCGCCTTTGTGCGTTTCGAAAATGGTGCGACGCTGGTGCTAGAAGTAAGCTGGTTTTTGCACCATGACACGATGGGTGAGGATATGCAAATGTGGCTCTACGGCACCGAGGGTGGTTGTCACTGGCCCAAAGCCGAATTCCTCTCGACCAACTACAAAACACGCCAGCTGATCAACAGCACCTTGCAACTGACCAAAGATCCGATGGAGCCGCATGCGCTTGAATGCGTCGAGTTTGCGCGGGCCGTTGCCGCCGGCGCGCCTTCACCGGTGCCCGCCGAGCAATCGTTGGATGTTTTGACGATCTTGGACGGTATTTACCGCAGCCAGCAGACGGGCGGGGAAGTGACGCTGTAAAAGCAGGGATACGGGAAACGGGATACGGGGTAGCGGCCAGCATTAAGGCGTTGAGCGAACTTAGTAGTTTTTCTGGGTGCTTTCGATGAAACGATATAGTAAACGGCTCACTGATTCCGCTTGGTCGCTCAATAACAGATCTTTCGCTGTATAGCTCAGATCAGTTGATAATATCAGGTAGTATTTCAACTCTTCCAGTCAAGCGGCGGCTATGTTATAAAATCGTAGCTTGTCTTGGTGACTCTGGCGCTTGAAACCTTCTACGATGTTTGCGGGAACAGACACAACTGCGCGTCGCATCTGTGAGGTTAATCCAAACTGTTCATGCGTAGGAAAACTGGCGGTCGTCTTATAAATCATTAATACAAGCTTATGCGCTTCTTGCCAAACGGTTAAATCAGTAAAGCTAGAAACCATCGTGTTCTCCAGAGCAAGCAATCGGGAAACGGGAAACAGTGGTGATCTCGCTGACGACCGTGTTCCGTTTCCCGTTTCCTTAATCCCGTATTCCTATTTCTCATACAAATAACAGGCTGCCTCGTGCCCATTACCATTGATGGCGTACAGAGGCGGTTGTTTTTCCAGACAGCGATCCATGCGGTGGGGACAGCGCGGGTAGAAGCGACAGCCGCTCTTGGCGCTGGTGCGCATCTGTTCGTCGTCGAGCGTTAGCACGCCTTCACTGCCCCAGCGGATCGTTGGGTCCGGCACGGGGATCGAGTCGATCAACAGTTGTACGTAGGGATGTTTGGGATCTTCGATCACGCCCTGCGTATTGCCACGTTCTGCAATCGACCCCTGGTAGAGTAGGTAAATCTGGTCGCCGATCTGGTAGGCAGTGCTCAAGTCGTGGGTGATGTACAGAAATGAGATGTTGTGCTGGTCGCGCAACTTGAGCATCAGGTCCAAAATCATCGCCCGCAACGAAGCATCCACCATCGACACCGGCTCGTCGGCCACGATTAGGCGCGGTTTGAGCAGGAAGGCGCGTGCCACCATCATACGTTGGCGTTGACCACCGCTCAACTGGTGTGGATACTTCTCCAATACCTCTTCACCGCGCAGCCCCACCACGTTGAGCGCATCTTCGGTAATCTGCGCCGCGTGTTGGCGATTTTTGGCTAGCTTAAAGTTGTTGATCACCAAGTCAAATACATGTTTCACCCGATAGAAAGGGTTATAGACGGCATAGGGATCCTGGAAAATCGCCTGTACCTCGCGCCGGTAGTCCATGCGCTGTTGCCCATTCATCGTCTTTACTTCAACGCCTTTGTAAAGAATCTGCCCAGAGGAAAGACCGGTAAAGCCCAGCACCACATTGGCCAACGTCGTCTTGCCACTGCCGCTTTCACCCGCAATCGTTGTAATTGTGGCCGGGCGTTCGGCAATCTCCAGATTGAAATTTTGCAAGGCCACGGTTGTTGGCGCTGATTTTAGAAAACCGCCACCGTAGATCTTGGTGGCGTCGCGAATGGTTATGAGAGGCGTGGTCATGAATGCTCCAAATGATTCTATTCGTACAGGTGGCACGCCGCAAATTGCTGGGGCCGGTACTCTTTTAACGGCGGTCGCACCTGGCGACAGATATCCATGACATGTGGGCAGCGCCCTTGGAAGATGCAGCCGGGTGGCGGATTGCGCAAATCGTGCGTGATGCCTGTTGTGAGTTTAAGCGGTTTGCGCTCCTTGATCGAGGGGATTGAATCGATCAACAATTGTGTGTAAGGGTGCAATGGCTCGACAAAAACATTTTTCACTGGCGCCATTTCCACCAGGTGGCCGGCATACATCACCGCGATGCGGTCGACCAACTGTGCCATCAGGCCCATATCGTGGCCGATGATGATCATGGAGACACCCAAGCGTTCTTTGATTTCCAAAATATTTTGTGCCACGACGCGTTGGACAACCACATCCAGCGCGCTGGTTGGTTCATCGGCGATGATCAACGGTGGGTTAAGCGCCACTGCCATTGCAATGCAGATGCGTTGTTTCATCCCCCCCGAAAGCTCGTGTGGATACATATTGTAGGCGCGGCTGGGCAGACCCACCATTGTTAATAGATTCAGAATTCGTTCTTTCAACTCGCCCCGGGTTTGCTCGCGCTCGTGGGCCATAATCGCATCGCCCAATTGATCTTTAATCCGCATCACCGGGTTGAGCGAATTCATCGCCCCCTGTGGAATCAAAGCCATACTCCGCCAGCGTACGTCGCGCAGCTCACGCTCGGACAGGGTCGCAATATCGACCCCTTCGAGCAGCATTTTGCCTTCAACGATACGGCCGGGTGGTTGCACCAGGCGCAAAATTGCCATCGCCGTTGTTGTCTTGCCACAGCCCGACTCGCCCACCAAACCGACAATTTCGCCCTGATAGACTTGAAAATTTATCCCATCCACGGCGCGTACATCGCCGGTGGGGGTGGCGTAATAGACCTTGAGGCCCTGCACATCCAATACAACCGCGCGCCCTGCTGCGCCGCTGCCGCGCGCCGGCTGGCTGACTACTGTTTTACTGATAACTTTTTCACTCGTCACTGGGCTTTTACTCCTCGGAGGCGCGGGTTGGCAATCTCGTCGAGACCAATCGTAATCTGAAAGAGGCCCGTAAAAATCCAGATCAAGGCAATAATCGGAATGCCCCACCACCACCACATGCCGCGCAAAATGGCCGCCGCACTAATCGCATAATGCATGGTCATGCCCAGCGTAGGCAGACGAGTGGGGCCAAGCCCGAGCACTTCCAGACCGGTGGCAGCCAAGATGGCGCCGGAAACATTGCCGGTGAAGCTAGAGGCAATATAGGGCAGCAAGTTGGGCATCATTTCGCGGAACATGATATCAAAAGTAGACGCGCCGGAGAGGCGCGCCATGCTCACATACCCACGCTCGCGCAGCGTGAGTACTTGGGCGCGCAACAGTCGGGTGGGCCCCGCCCAACTCAGCGCCGCCAGCAGCAGCGCCATGTTTTCGGGGTTGATCTGTTTAACATAGGCCGCGATCACAATCAAAACCGCCAGTGAGGGG
>JBBRVA010000502.1:0-6222 GCA_038247295.1 Caldilineales bacterium
GCCGTGCTGATTATTGTCGGTTTCCAAACATTGGTCATGGGTCTATTGGCCGATCTGGTGGGCTTCAACCGCAAGATGATTGAGGAAGTACTCTATCGCGTGCGGCGGCTAGAAGCAGATGAGAGTCGGCAACGAGTGGTGGAGTAGGACACTTACTTCCTACCAATTTTGTGAGCTATTAGTGATCAGTGGCCAGTGATCGGTTCGTGGCATATCACTGGTCACTAATAAACTTTGCCCTTCTACTGCCCAGATCCAGCGGAGAATGTGATTGAAATTTGTACTGATTGGGCCGGTTTATCCCTACCGCGGCGGCATTGCCCACTATACTACCGTATTGGCGCGTACATTGCGTGCCAATCAGCATCAGGTATTGCTGATCTCCTTTCTGCGCCAGTATCCGCAGTGGCTTTTCCCCGGTCGTAGCGATCGTGACCCCAGCCAACAGCCTTTACAGGTGGATGATACAGGCCAAGCGCCTAATTACTGGATCGACTCGCTTAATCCCTTCACCTGGTTGACCACCTTTGGCCGCATCCGCCACGCCAAGCCCGATGTGCTCGTTTTGCAATGGTGGACCAGTTTCTGGGCGCCCATTTGGCTGACGTTGCTCGTGTTGAATCGGCTATTCTTGCGCAGTCGTGTGGTGATCATTTGTCATAATGTACTACCTCACGACGCACGGCGCTGGGATCGCTGGCTAGCCAAAGCCGTCCTGCGCTGGGCGAATCGCATCATTGTCCAATCCGAAGCCGAGCAGGCCCGTCTGGCATCCTTGATGGAAGCACCGGATGTCTGCATCGTGCCCCTTCCCGTCTTCGCCATGTTTACTGGTGAAGTGCTGCCCAGAGCGGAAGCGCGCCGCCGTCTGGATCTGCCGGCCGAGGCCGCCTTGATGCTCTTCTTTGGCATTGTGCGCCGCTACAAGGGGTTAGCAGATCTGTTGGTGGTCCTGGCTCAAATTCGCGCACAACTTGATCAACCCCATTTGTTGATCGCCGGCGAATTCTGGGAAGATAAGCAGCCCTATTTGGAGATGATCGAAAGATTACAGTTGGCCGACATCGTCACCATTCACGACCACTATATCCCCAATGAAACCCTGCCCACCTATTTTGCCGCCGCTGATGTGCTGGTGACGGCCCACCGCCAAAAGACGGGCAGCGGCGCAATCCAGATGGCCACTGGCTTTGGGTTGCCGGTGGTGATGCCACCAGACGCGCCGAATGAGCGCGCTAGCGAGGCGTCGGTCAATGGCACGCTAGACCATGCCACACACCGCGCGGCGTTGGCCCAGGCTATGCTCGATTATTGGCGCAAGCCGGCCACGTATACAGATTCGCCCGCAATTTCTGAACCGGACCAAAGCTGGGTACGATTGGTGGATGCGTTGCTCGTATGACCGCCACTTTTACCCGACGCCAGATTATTGGCAATATTGGTGTCCTACTTTCCGGCACAACACTGATGCGGGTCGTGACGGCGCTGGTGCTCATCCTGATCGCACGCCAGGTCGGGATCGAGCGCTTTGGCCAATATGCGGGCTGCATGGCACTGATGCGCATGACCTCGGTGCTCTTTTCGCTTGGCCTGGATGTTTGGCTCTTGCGCAATGGTAACCGCAACGGTGATCAGCGGTTGCTCGCTATCCACAGTACCACTTCGCTTGTGCTCAAAGCTGGGCTGGGGTTGTTCTGGTTGGCAGGCGTGCTCTTGCTTGCGCCGTGGCTTGATCCCGCAACTTTTCCACCCACGCTGCTGATCTTCAGCGCACTGACTGTTTGGCTGGATGAACTGAGCAATACTGTCTGGAACGCCGGCAAGGCTATTTTGCAGAACCAGGCCGCGCTGGTGTTGGGCGTTGGGTCGCAACTAGGCTGGCTCGCCATCACGCTTGGCTTAATCGTCTGGCAAGTGGATGCCGTTGCGCCCTATCTGATTGGACAAATGATCTGTAGCGCGCTGGTTACCCTATTAGCGCTGATCTGGCTGGTGCGCAAGCTTGGCCTGATCTTAGAGTGGGGCCGTCTATCCGGCACGTTGCGCGCAACGACGCCTTTTGCTATATCGCTGGCGCTGGCTCTGATTTATGGCCAGGCCGATGTAACCATTATTGCTCACTATCTAGGCACTGGGGCGGCCGGTCTTTATTCACCTGGGATCTCGCTCATCACGGCGCTGGCTTTGATTCCGACCGCCATTTACAGTGTGATGCTGCCGGTATTGAGCCAGGCGCACCGTACGGGTCGAGTCCCCTTTCTGCGCCTTACGAAACAACTATTGCTGTGGAGTACGCTGCTCAGTGTTGGGATTGGTGGCGCTGTGGCCCTGATCGCACATCCGCTGGTGAAATGGCTCTACGGTCCACCCTTTGCTGCCACAGCAGGAGTTTTGGTGATTTTGAGTGGTGTACTCGCTGTGCGCTGTATCAATTTTGCCGTTGCCACGGTGTTGGTCGCGGTAGGCTGGCAAAGCCAACGTGTTGCGATCCAGGCGCTGGCGGCGCTGCTCAATGTCGGTTTCAATTGGTGGTATGTTGCACAGTGGGGTATTCTGGGCGTGGCAAAAATCTATGTCTTTACCGAATGGGTGCTGCTGCTTGGCTATCTCTTGCTCTTCTGGTGGTGGCAACAATCCGACCCGCGCAAGACACTGGCCGTGCCCGTAGGTGATCTCGAAAAATGAAGATTTTGATTATCAACCTCCATTCGAACCATAACGCGGGCGACCACGTCCTACTGCAAGTAGCTCTTCAACAGTTGTATGCTGCCTTTCCTGGCTGCACGATCACGTTGGCGATGAATGACCCGGCGAGTTACACGGACCCTGCCCGGCACGAGCAGGTTGTCGCTTCATTTTTTGCCTGGTTCAAAATGCATAAATCAACGACCAGCAGCGCTCGCGTCGGCCATGCTCTACAGATGCTCTGGCTTATTTTTGCCAGTGTAATCGTTGGTCTTGGCTACCGGCTTACCGGCCGGACAGTTGATGGTCTGTTGCCTGCCGTCTATCGACCCACCCTGCGCGCTTATACAGAGGCCGACCTGGTGGTCAGTTGTCCAGGCAATTTTATCTACAGTCGCGCCCACAATGGCGGCGTTGCTTTCTTGGGCCCTTTCTTTACGATTGCCTATGCCTGGCTGGTTTATAAGCCGATTCATATGCTGCCCCAGACGATTGGCCCCTTGTGGCGAGCCTGGGAGCGCGGGCTGACGCATTGGTTGTTGGCACGCGTGCGTGTGATCTTGCTGCGCGATCCTACCTCAGTTGAATTAATGCAAACCCTTGGCATTGACGCCAGTCGCTATCATCTGACGCCGGATATTGCCTTTCTCTTTCAGGGCGCACCAGCCGAAGCGGCCAGCCACTTTTTGTGTTGTCACGGTATCGATGCACAAGATCGCCCCCGTCTTGGCGTCACCCTCATTAATTGGGGCGAGCAGCATCCAAACTTTCGCCACCAGGCGCGTTACGAGCAGGCTATCGCGGCAACGATCCAGGCATTTCTCCGCGCGTATGGCGGATGTGCTGTGCTTTTCCCCCAAGTGTGTGGCCCCACCCCAGCGGATGATGACCGGATTCCGGCGCGTCGGGTGGCGGCCCATCTGCGTGCGCTGGGTGTTGAGACCGGTGTCGTTGTGATTGAAGAAGAGACACCACCGCAACTGCTCAGCGCTGCGTATGGACAGATGGATTTATTTCTGGGGAGCCGACTGCACTCCAACATCTTTGCACTTACTTGGCACACGCCGGTGATCGCAATTGCCTACCAAAGCAAAACCCACGGTGTCATGCAGATGTTGGGGCTAAGTGCGTGGGTGCTCGATATTGAAGCGGTGGCGGCCGAACCGTTGACAGAGTTGGTGCAGCGGATCTGGCCACAACGCGAGCAGCTGCGCAGCCATATTCAAACACAAGTTGGCGTCATCCAACTGGCGGCGAACCAAACGGGCGCCTGGTTGCGCACCGACTTTGAGCGGCTGAACGATGAACGACGAAAGACCAACGATCCATGACGAGGTTTTAGTCGTTCGTCATTCATCCACAACTTCCATTCATTTTCGGTAAGATTTCTATGCCCCGTCCCATTCGCGTCCTGCACCTCATTTCCAGTTTTGCCATTGAAGGCCCCTTAGGCGGTGTGGCTCGCTTCGCGGTCGAGTTGAGCCGCGCCCTGGATAAAGCGCGGGTCGAGCCGATCTTGGGTGGGCTGTGGGATTATCACACGCCGTACGATCAGCCGTGGCTTACACGCATGCAGCAGGAAGGCATCCAGGCTTTTGTCGCGGCCGATTGGGACGCAGCATCGCCTTACCGGAGTTGCCTGCACGCCCTCAATGGCCTGATCCGCCAAGCCGAGCAGATTGGACCGGTCGACATTATCCACACGCATGGTGAATTTACCGATCTAGCAGCGTTGCGCCTGCGGCGTCCGTTGCAGGCAAAAGCGCTCGTGCGTACAGTGCACAACGAATTTGAGTGGGCGAAGCGACCGCGCTTTGGCAAACTCTTCCCTAATCTGCTTTATCCGCTGGTCTTTGATGCTGAATTGGGTGTTTCGCAGCAAGTGGTGGACAATCTGAACCGGCGACCGCTGGCCCGCCGCTTGGGACGCAAAGCGCAACGGATCTACAATGCGCTCAATTTTGAACGTTTTGCCGAGCACCAGGTGGACAAAGTGGCCAAGCTTCAAGCGTTGGGCTTGCCCGCAGATGCAAGGGTGATTGGCACGGTAGGGCGGTTGGCGCCACAAAAGGGCTACCCTATCTTCTTGGACGCAGCAGCGCTGGTCTTGGCCGAGCAGCCCAATGTTCGGTTTCTGCTTGTCGGTGACGGCGTCTTAGCCGACCGTCTTCACCAGCAAGCCGCTGATCTGGGCATTGCTGATCACGTACTCTTCACCGGGTCGCGCACAGATGTCAATGAACTCTATCCGGTAATGGATCTGTTTGTCTCGTCTTCGCTTTGGGAAGGGTTGCCCACCGTACTGCTGGAGAGTATGGCTGCTGGCACACCGGTGGTGGCGACCGATGTGTCGGGTAACGTGGAACTAGTCGAGCCAGGCGTAACCGGTCTGCTGGTGCAACCGGACAATGCCGCCGCCCTGGCCGGTGCGATTCTGCAAACGCTGCGCAATCCGCAACCGGCGCAGGCGATGGCCGCGCGTGCCCGCCAACGCGTCCAAGAAACGTTCTCGATTGTCAGGATCAGCCAGCAATATGTAGAATTATACACACAGTTAATATCGAAAAATTTAGGTTGCGAATGATGCGCCTTTTGTTGTTCCCAGATTCTGAGGAGCATAAGGCGATCACGCCGTTTTAGGATCTTCGGGTCATTTCATTACGATGAATTTATACCCTCCTCGGTTACGCTTGACCACTAGCTGGCTATGGCTAGGTCTATTAGTCGTCAGTTTTCCCCTGATTCTCTATCGATGGTTTCAGCAGTTAGGCTTGCCTTTTTTTGCCCTCTCGGCTGATGATTTTAGTCGGACGCTGCTTGCCTGGCGTGTGACCCAAGGCCAGTTAATTCCCTCTGATGTGTGGTTGCCACTGCAATTTTGGGTTGGAGCGCTGGCTTATCAGTTTTACCCACATTGGCGAGTTGTGCCCATGTTGATCAATTTGTTGGCCGCCACCGGCACATTGGTCTGCCTATTGGGGATTGGGTATGAGATAGGTCTGCGCACTTGGGCGCTACTTTTGCAACTGCTTTTAATGGCCACCTTGCCCTGGTTTGTCTGGCTCAGTCTGTCGGGGCTTTCAGAACCACTCTTCTGTTTTTGGATTGCGCTGGCCGCACTAAGTCTGTTGCGTTGGCAGAATTATGGTCAGCGTTGGGTGATATGGGGCGCCGCGCTCAGTTTGTTGGCCGCAAATGCCACGCGCTTTGACGCTTGGGGTGTAAGCGCCCTTTTTTCGCTTTATCTGGCTTGGCGGTGGGTGCGGGTGGCTTCACCCCGTCCGCATTATTTGCTGCTGGTGGCCGCTTTGCCCTGGCTCTTTCCAGTGGGGTGGATGGGCTATCACGGGTTGAAATATGGTGATCCGTTTTTCTCTACCCATGCTGTGCGGGCTTATATTTTGGCCCGCCAGGGGGCCAAACCATTGCTGAGTCGTCTTTTGCTGCAATTTCAAGATTTGTGGCAAGTTGGCACAATCATCATCCCGCTTGGTTTGATCGGCGCATGGGGCATGCGCAAACGACGCACGATTCAAC
>JBBRVA010000503.1:0-6195 GCA_038247295.1 Caldilineales bacterium
AGACAGTAAGACAGTAAGACAGTAAGACAGTAAGACAGTAAGACAGTAAGACAGTAAGACAGTAAGACAGTAAGACAGTAAGACAGTAAGACAGTAAGACAGTAAGACAGTAAGACAGTGGGGCAGTACAACCCTGCCTCACTGCCTCACTGTTTCACTGTTCACTCACCTACTCTCCCTGCAAAATGGCGCCATCTTCGATCCATAGCGGGATTTCCCCCTCCTGCACAATGCGCACCTTGCCGCGTAGCACGACACCTTTGCCAAAAAAGACATTGCCTTGAATGTGTAATGCTTCACACGCCAACAATGATGGCGCGCCGTGCGGAAAGCGGGCGCGCATGTCGTCGATCAACTGGTAGTAGTGGTCATCTAGTTCGACCAGTGGTGGATGCTGCGTAGCGCGTGCCGGATTGAGCACCAAGTGATAGTCGTCCGTAAGCACGTAGACGTCTGACCAGAGCAAAAGCAAGTCATTATTTTTCTTGACTGGTGTAAAGCGGTCGCGTGAGACTTGGATTGCTTGGGCGCCCGCAAAGACGGCAATGGCCGATCCCATCGCAGTTTCCAATTGATAGACCCGGTACGAGTTTGGCTCAGTCGGATCGATCGGTTTTTCGTTGCGAATTAACGGCAGACCCAATAGACCGTTGCGTTCCTCCAGGACGTGCTGCAAGGTGGGCAGATGCACCCAGAGATTATTCGTGTTGAAGAATTTGTAGCGTCTAATATCCTGAAATTCTGCTTCTTCCGCCGGTGGACACTGCGCTAGTTCACGCAGGATTAGCTGACCATCTGGCCGTTGCGCCAGGTGACCACCTTTGCGATCGGCTGGTGTGCGTTGCGCGACCTCCAACAGGAAAGGCAACTGATGGTGGACAAAATAACCGAGAATTTTGGGATCCAACGTCGCCCCCAGATTATCGGAATTACTGACAAAGGCATACTCGTAGCCGGCGTTCAGCAACATTTTCAGCGTACCTGTTGTCATCAATGCGGAGTAGAGATCACCGTGGCCGGGAGGACACCACTCCTTATCGAGGTCATCTGGCCATTCGGCCGGCGCAAAATCCCATTTGCGCACTTTCGGCACCTTGTGTTGCAAGAAATCGAACGGCACATCTTGGAAAAAATCAGGGTGCTGGGTAAGCGCGGCCAATGAATCTTCCTGCGTGCTAAAACTATTCATCAGCACCAGGGGCAGACGAGCGCCACTCTGCCGGCGTAATTGTAATGTCTGTTCAATAATAATATCGAGAAAGTTGAAAGGGTCTTTGACCGGCAGCAGCGATTTCGCGCCTTCCATGCCCATGCTCGTACCCAAGCCACCATTAAGCTTTAAGACGACGACCCGGTCTAAAGCGGCCTGCCCTGATGCATCATAGCCATTAGCTAGACTTCTAACCAGGGGCAATACTTCGACCGGCAGCGCTTCCGTCCGGTCGATATAACCGGTGGCGCCTTGCACCAATTGTTCATAGTAGTGCCGAAAGACATGAATGATCAAATCCGGCAGTTGCGCCTGCCGCATTTTGGCAGCAAAGGGGGCAAATTGATGATTCATAGGGCTAGGGGGTGTCGATAATTGATCTGGATGTGGGCGTTCAAGCATTTGCAACATTGGGGGATGCTCCTTTGCAACCTAACCAATAAGACTTATTTTGCAATATAGATAAATGCGAAATTGAATTTATGCAAAACAAAATGTTTGCCTGATCAGATTGATTTGTATGATTTAATTGCTGGATTCAATGATATAGGCTAAACCTTACAAATTCTACACCCATTTGGGGATAAAAGTTCTTTCAATGATATTACAGATGCGTCATATAAATGCAATATATATTGACAATCAACACGGACCGTGGCCGATGAAGCGCTGGCGACGGTCCGTGTTTAACGGCTTCTACCAGCCAGCGGCACACCCATCTTTGCGCGGGTCGCTGCCACCGATGAGGATGCCCGTTGCTGGGTCGCGCATGATCACTTGGCCACCGCCGAAGCCAACGCGACCAAAGCCATCGACTGGCGTTAAGCGGTGACCGCGCCGCGCCAACTCGGCCAGGGTGGCGTAACTCCAGCCTTCTTCGATCGCCACCAGGCCGCCATCTTCCTGGCTACCCAAACCGGCGCTGGGACCAGTCAACTGCCAGCGTGGCATATCCAGTGCCTGCTGCGGCGCCAGGCCGAAATCGACCAAGTGAGAGAGCACCTGGAAATGACCTTGCGGCTGCATATAGCCGCCCATCACCCCATAGCTGGCGTGCAACTCACCGTCCTTAACGGTCATGGCGGGGATAATTGTTTGGTAAGGACGCTTGTTGGGGGCTAGTGCGTTGGGGTGTTCTGGATCCAAGACAAAGAGGGCCGCCCGGTTTTGCAAACTAACACCTGTACCCGGCACCACCAACCCTGTGCCTGTGCCCATATAAAGGCTGTTGATAAAACTGCACGCATTGCCTTCCCCGTCCGCCGTACTCAGATAAACGGTGTCGGAGCCGGCACGCGGATCCCCATAGGGTACTTTTTGCGCCGCCAACTTGGAATTGATACTCTTGCGTCGCCGGTTTGTATAGTCCTGGCTAACCAATCCTTCGAGCGGGATTTGCGCCACCCGCGGATCGCAGACCCATTGTTGGGCATCAGCAAAACCCAGCCGCATACATTCGATCATCGTGTGGACGCGATCTGCCTCGCTCATGGCGGCCAGGTCAAAACCCGTGGCCAGGTTGACGGCAATAATCGCAGCCAGCCCTTGGCCATTGGGTGGACATTCGTATAAGGTGACGCCGCGGTAATTGGCGCTGATCGGTTCATCCCAAGTGCTCGTGTGGGCGGCCATATCTGCCGGTGTGATCCAGCCGCCATAGCGCTGAACATGAATGCTCAATTTGTGGGCAAATTCGCCGTGATAGATATAATGCTTGCCGTCGGCGGCGATGCCGCGCAGGGTTGCACCCAAGGTGGGGATGCGCATCAGTTCGCCGGCGCGCGGGGCGTGGCCGTCAATTAACAATTCGTGGCCACTGGGTTGGGCGGGCCCATTATCCAAATCGCCACTTTGCCAGTCGGGCGTGCGCAGCAACTTGGCTACCCCACCCGCCCAGCCGTTGGCAATGATCTCGCTGACCGGATAGCCGTGTTCTGCTGTCCAAATTGCGGTCTGTAGCACATCGGCCAGCTTCATGCGCCCATGCCGTTCCAGCAGATCGCTCCAGCCGGCTACCGTGCCAGGAATGCTGACGGCATGGCCGGTATAAGTTGGCATCTTCGCATAGCCGAGCTGGCGTAATTCTTGGATCGAAGCGGCAGCAGCGGCGCGCCCGGAACCGTTCAGCGCCGTGACAGCTTTGGTTTTGGCATCCCAGTAGAGCGCGAAACAGTCTCCTCCAATACCCGTAGAGGTTGGCTCAACCACATTAAGCATCGCCGCCGTGGCAATGGCGGCATCGGCTGCGTTGCCGCCGGCCTTCAATATATCCAAGCCAGCCTGGGCTGCCAGGGGTTGGCTGGCTGCCACCATGCCGCGGGTAGCAAATACATTACTTCGTCTGGATCGGAACACGCCATCGATATTCATACGTTCTCCCTGTAATGTTATTATTTCATCGTGCGTAGAAAATTACGACGGCAGGCGGGGATCAATCCAATCGTTTTTGAATGCGCACTATGCGTTTGGACATTGCTTGCTTTACGAATGCTCGGACCTGTAAAGTATTATATAGTTGGCATCATAAAGGAGAGTATGTTTTGACGCCAAATATGACAACAGGCAATAGATAGTGGATAGAGGTCTGTACTTCGTCGAACTTCTATCGTCGCCTGTCCATTGGGTGCATGGTTGGTAAATATTTCACGAGTAGGGTAGACTATCGAGTAAGATGAGCGTAATTATTCAATATGTAGCAACCTATGCGCCGTACATATACGCCGTTTGTGGGTTGTTCGCCCTAGTTCAAATCTATCGTCTTTGGCAAGTACGCGCCGAGCGTCGCCAAGCTGTCTTTACGCTGGAACGCGAAAAGGCCGTGCGCGAGCTTTACAACATTTTTTCGATCGCCATGCTTTTGCTGACCACAATGGGGGTCACTTACTTTTTTAGTACGACGCTTGCCAGCGCGGTGGGTGAGGGCGATGGGCCAAGTGTGGAACTCTTTCCCACGCCGGTGGCTTTCATTATGCCGACCCTAGCACCAACACCAGTGCCGACGCCGGCCATTGTTGTTGTAGCAACCAGCGCCGCGGCGCCTTCGCCAACCGGGCCGACGCCAACCACGATCGTGACAATTGTGCCTACAGTTGCGCCTACCTCTCCACCGGTGCCTGTAGTACAGGCGCCACAATGTCCGGATTCGCGGGCCGTTATCGTGCGGCCGGGTAATAATGAAGTGCTCAGTGGCGTGACGAACATCGTAGGGACAGCCACGCATGAACAGTTCAATTTTTACAAAGTGGAGTATGCACCGGTTGGCACCGAGAAATTCGTCTATCTGGGCGGCGGCAATAGTGGGATGGTGAATAGTGTGCTGGTCACTTTCGACACGGCAGCCCTGGGCAATGGAGCCTGGACCTTGCGCTTGACCGTGGTCGATCAGACCAGCAATTTTCCTTCGCCTTGTCAGGTGACGGTTCAAATTCAGAATTAGTGGTGAACGATGAACGACCCACAATGAACAACTGGTGTAATTGGGCGTTTATATCTAGTCCGTAAGCCAGTGCGTCAGTAGAAAAGTACCTACTGTCCCGCTGATTTACTGCCCCACTCTATTGCACACTATTATCTGCCGACACGCTTAGACTTTCCTGGACTTACGATATGAAGTTTCAAAATCGCACTTACTTTTTAGCCGGTGTTGGCATCATTGCTGTGGCCGTATTGGTGGTGATCTACTTTGCCGGCTTTGCCAGTGGGCGCAGAAATGCGGCGGCGGGTTTTCTGACCGTTGAAGCCCGACAATTAGTCGGTATGGTGGCCACCTTTACTTTGACTCCGGCAGCGACAGAGTCACCCACGTCAACGGCCACGGGTACACCCTTGCCAACGGCGACGCCCACCGCCACCCCCACCGCGACAACTACTCCAGCATCGCCCGAAGAGTGGGCGGATCGCTTTCAGACGCTGGCGACTGATGGCCTCAACGCCATCTCGATATCGGAGTTCGACGGCAGTCGCGCCCAGGCCTTATTGCAGCGCATTGCCCAGGAACAACTCTTGCATTTTGTGCCTGTCAGCTACCACGAATTAGGCAGCGAGCCGTGGGCTGCGGTTGCCATGCCACGTACGCCGGATGGCAAGGTGCTGCCCATGCTCTTCTGGCGCGAAGCAAATGATCGCAATCGCATTCGCAGCCAGTTTTTGCTCGATCAGTTTTCCGAAGCAACGGGCGCACCAGCGTACAGCAGCTTGGTGGCTGGGATTGGCAAAGGCGTCTTTCGGATCGATGCCCAGGGACGTGGTCACATCCTGCTGATCGAGCGGCCGAGCCAAATCCAGCGCTTGCCCACTTATCTCTTTAGCCAGGCCCAGCCCGCCGAAGATTTTAAGCTGGTCTGGCGCAGCGAACAAGATCCGCTGTGGTCGGTGCAGGCCAATGGTAGCCAGGTCAACTTGATCGAAGTAGAGGGCGCCGCGTTGCCGGATCTAGAAATTCTGGCGCCGATGCCGGTCGATAGCCTGCTGCGCACGCAACTTGACGCCGCTGGCATCTTTGTCGAGCAGCCACCCTTTGCTCGCCAATGGGCCAACACGCGCTGGGCGCCCGTCTTTGCCGACAACGTGGCGGAGACTGGCGGTGGCGTTGTCACCGGTTATCAACTCACGGCGGCCGCTTTGCAGCCTACGCCCTTGACTACCTTAGCGCGCCTGCTGACCATTTTACAAAGTGGCAATGTCAATGATACAACCCTCTACGCCACGCGCTTTGATCTGTTTGATCAAGCGGCCGAATTGGGCATGGGCGAACCAGCGGCCTGGGTCGCCCTTTATTTGGATGGCAATGATCAGCCGGTTTCGGGCACCGACGTCACCGCTCATCTGCGTGTTTTTGATAACGCCAATCGCCAGCGCACTTTTGATGTCTATTTTGAACAGGATGCGGCTGGCGTCTATCGGGTGGCTGCCCTGGCCCAGGTTGAGCCGTTCAACACCGATCTGATCACGCCAGCGCCGGCCTTACCCACCTTTACCCCGACGCC
>JBBRVA010000504.1:0-6193 GCA_038247295.1 Caldilineales bacterium
CACTTGGGCGGAAATAACCATACTATTCTCCGGTGAATCAGTAGTGAATCAGTAGTGAATCAGTAGGACAGTGAGACAGTACAAACACTGTTCTACTGTCCTACTGATTCACTGTCTTACTTACGCCCAAGTGTACTAGAAGAATAGGTTTCGTAGATTTGAACACGCTGTTGGTTGCGCGGGATGCGGTAATGGTAACCCGTGTAAAGTCGACTAGGAATTTCCAAATAACCCCGGCTGAGCAGTTGTTTATACTGTTCTGAGGTGATATTTTCGCGTAGCAGCCGCTCGGCGCGGCGTTTGGCTTCCGCACGAATCCTATGCCGGGTAAAAAGCAGGTGGCTAACCCGCCCCAGTAAAAAAACGAGGGTAAGTGTGGCGAAAAGCAAACCTACCGCCCATGCTGGCTCTGTCTGCACCCAATCTAAAAATTGCATCAATGCGCTGCGCGCCTGACAAAGTACTGCACTGACGGTAGGCTCACCTCCACGGGCCAGGGCCTGGCAGTCCATGGGTTTACCCGCCAGCCAAGCGTGGCACCACAACAGTGCGCGGGGCGGTCCAGTCGAACTTATTAATCCGTTCAGCCGGTTGGTCTGGATCTTCGACTCGGAAAACGGCATGGCCACGGACAAAGGCGTCGTTGAGCAGACGTTCGGCCTCTGCGATAACAGCCAAGGCTTCTGGATCTTGGGCCTCTACTTTCTCTGGGTCCCAGACCAATTCCCGATGGCCTTCTGGTCCCATAAGCTGCAACTTATTCATACAACTCTCCTTTCTGGAACACCTATTGCCAACACTGATAATCAATATCAGGTAGGGTGGGAAGAGACATACTCTCCCTGCAAACTGGTACCGCTACTTGAGTAGGAAGACAGGATACAAATAAAGGTTATTCTGGTTTAAAGGATGCCTTGTTTGAATCGTTGTTCTGCCTCCTACCCATCAAATGTGTTATGCTCGATTAGGCGTCATTTTAAAACTTCATTTATTAGATGTCTATAGGCCTTTCTATAGCGTGCGAGTACATTTCTAGATATACAATTTTGCTGACGCGAGAAACTACCATCGTACCCTGCAAAAGCCATAATCTTGTACAAAAAGGTGTGTTTGGCATGAAAATGTACCACCCTTTATACCTCAACCTATACCTGGATCGATGGAAATTCTCCTGTATTTCTGCTTAAATAGAGATGTCGAAACGACCAGAAGTGCTAATTACGCAGTTGTTAATAATTAATTATCAGTATAAACTTACAAGCAATAATTAATTATCGACAAGTTGATAGATGGTAATTGTTGATAACTCATGATTGATAACGGCCTATGGAAAGCTGTTATTCTGGAGGTTCCCCTATGAATAGAGGCTTTGGTTTAGCGATTGGCGCCGGATGTGTGTTGGTCATTGCCGTAATTGCTGTTCTTGTCTTCACTTTTTTATGGATTCCATTTCGCGTGGTGCGTGAGACAGCCGTAGAAGCCCCGGCGACAAACCGGCCTGTCATCCAGACTGTGGGAACTGCACTGCCACCTGCGCCTACCTTTACTCCTGCACCACCTTCTGCATCGACAGCGAACACTGCGTCGACCGGAACGAATGGTGCCAATGGCCCTGCACTTGTGACAACATCGAATCTATTAGCCGGTCGCTATGAGCAACTGAGCCCTGGTGTGGTCAACATTGATGTGCTGGTGGAGTCGGCCGAAGGTAGCGGTCAAGGCGCTGGTTCAGGGTTTATCTTAGATCGCGAAGGCCATATTGTCACCAACAATCATGTTGTGGCTGGCGCCACCGATATTGTCGTTAACTTTGCCAACGGCCTGCAAGCCGAAGCAGAAGTATTGGGTGTTGATGATGACAGTGACTTGGCTGTAATAAAAGTCGAACAAATGCCAGAATCTGCCCATCCCTTGCCGTTGGGCGATTCGGATCTCATCCAGGTTGGTGACTGGGCGATTGCCATTGGCAACCCTTTTGGCCTCGGTGGCAGTATGACATTGGGCATTATTAGCGCGCTAGGGCGTACGATTCCTTCTGGGGTTGCTCAATTTTCAATTCCGCAAGCCATTCAAACCGATGCCGCTATCAACCCTGGCAACTCGGGTGGACCGCTCTTAAATTTGGATGGTGAAGTGATCGGTGTTAATGCTCAAATTCGTACGGGTGGCGCTAACGCTAATACAGGAGTAGGTTTTGCAATTCCCGTCAATGTCGTACGCCATGTTGTGCCTTCGTTGATTGCCAATGGCAGTTTTCAGTGGCCTTATCTGGGGATCGGTGGCACCGATTTGAATTTGTTGATTGCAAAGGCTAACAATCTTGATATTCAACAAGGCGCCTATATTACTTCTGTAGAAGCCGATGGTCCTGCCGGAGCGGCTGGATTGCGGGGCGCACCTAGCCTTTCTCAACCAACGGTGGGTGGTGATGTCGCGACGCAAGTTGATGGCCAACCCATTGCGACATTTGACGATCTATTAAATTACATCGCTTTTAAAAACCCAGGCGATCAGATCACCTTGACGGTCTTGCGCAATGGTCAACCGCAGCAGATTGCTGTTACCCTGGGCTCTCGACCTGATCTGGATGTACAATCGCCGTGATGAGGATCGATAACTGCCGGTAAACAAGCAATGAGTGATGGTGGACAATAGACGAGTGGCTAACGCACTCGGTCTGTAGTCCATCATTCGTTGTCGTTTTTCATCACTAAATGCAGAGGATGGCAACCCCAATGAGATATGACAAGCATGTTGAGCAAATGCCGGGCTATCAGAACGGTAATTCCAGCACCAGCGTAATAACTGGCCAATCATAGAGGGGTAATCACGTGAGCGAGTCGATTATATTAGAATTATCTGATGAGGTTGTGGGGCGAGCTCGCCAAGTAGGAGAACGCATCCATGCCCGTCTAGAAACGATTTTAACCCGTTGGATCAACCTGGGCATGGCCGACGCAGCTGCACGCGAGCTGACCAACGAGGCGGCGCTGACCGGGGACGATCGCACGATGTTGCTTGAGCAACAGGTCGAGATGGCAGATCTGGTGGCGCGTCGCGCTGAAGGGAGCGCTGCTGAACAGTTTCGCTTGGATGAGTTGTTGCGCATCTATCGGCAAAGCCTTGTGCGCCGCGCGCAAGCCGTAACCGATTGGTTGGTTCTGGGTGGATCCACTGGTGTTGAAGTCAATGTAGCACAGCTAAGCCGCTTGGATTCGAGCATGCTCTATGCGGTTGGCTATGATCCTAAGAGCGAGACGTTGGAAGTTGTCTTCAACAGTGGTGGTATCTATCGCTACTCCGATGTCCCGTCTAGCGTGTATGACAGCTTGTTGGCCTCTGAGTCGCCAGGTCGTTATATGTGGACAGAGATTATTAATTTGTATCCTTACGAGCGGCTACGTCGAGATCGTGAGTAATGAGGATTACGTAATGCGTAACACATGTGATGCAATACTCAATATATAGATCAATCATTGTGGCAAAAGAGGCAATGCTGACCATGACCAACCAACCCCATATCGTCGTCATTGGTGGCGGCTTCGGCGGCATGAATGTCGTGAAGACGTTGCGCGCGCATCCAGTGCAAATCACGTTGGTCGATCGCCACAATTACCACCTCTTCAAACCCTTACTTTATCAAGTGGCAATGGCGGGTCTGTCACCAGGTGATATTGCCTTTCCGCTGCGCGCCATTTTCCGCGCGAATAAAAATGTGCGTACAATTTTGGCGGAAGTGATCGATCTTGATCCTGCCAATCAGCAGATAATCTTTGCGACCGGTGACAAGCTAGCCTATGACAAACTAGTCGTTGCGACCGGTGCTATCTACGACTATTTTGGGCACGAGGAATGGCGCCGCCCGGCGCCCAGTTTGGAAAGTGTCGAGAGCGCCTTAGAAATTCGCCGTCGTGTGCTGGCAGCCTATGAAGCCGCCGAATTGGAACCAGATCCGGCGCGCCGTCGGGTCTGGATGACTTTTGTGATCGTCGGCGGTGGCCCTACGGGGGTCGAACTAGCGGGTGCGATTGGCGAGATGGCGCGTACTACCCTGCATGAAAATTTCCGCGCCATCGATCCCGCCGATACACAGGTGTTGCTGGTCGAGTCGCTCGATCGCATCCTGTTCGCGTTCCCGCCGGAGCTTTCGGTCAAGGCGGTGCGCCAGTTGGAACGGCTAGGGGTGACTGTGCGCACCGGCGCGCGCGTGGTCGCGATTACGGACGATGGCGTTACACTCCAAACAGGCGATACAACCGAACAGATCGCAGCTCGCACGGTAATGTGGAGCGCCGGCATCCGGGCTACGCCGTTGGGCCAGATCTTACATGAGCGCACTGGCGTTGAAATCGACCGCAAGGGACGAGTGAAGATTTTGCCCAACCTCACCATTCCCAACTATCCGAATATTTTTGTAATCGGGGATATGACCTATCTAGAGGAAGATGGCAAATTGCTGCCCGGTCTGGCGCCCGTCGCGATGCAGCAAGGCAAACATGTTGCTGGCCAGATTTTGCGGCAACTGGACAATCACCCCACCGTGCCATTTCGTTATTCCGACCGCGGTATCATGGCCACGATTGGCCGCGCCGCCGCGGTTGCCGAAATCAAAAACATTCGTTTAGCTGGGTTTACGGCGTGGCTGGCGTGGCTCTTTATTCATTTGATCAATTTGATCGGCTTTCGCAACCGCCTATCCGTGCTGATTCAGTGGATGTTTAACTATTTTACCTATCTGCGTACGGTCCGCTTAATTGTGGGCCAGAGCGCCGATGTGACACAAGGCGAGCCACGGCCAGAACCACAAGCGCCGGAAACGCACCCCGCACTGACGGGTCGCATCGAAGAAGCCGCCAAACAAGATGGAGCTAATCAAGATGGACAGCGGGACGAACCCATCCGACAGCACAAATGAAGCCCAACTCCGGCAACTTGGCGACGAGGTGCGTAATCTGCAAGTGTCGTCCCTTTTTGCCTATCGCCAGCAGCACAATTATCGGCCTGTGATTGGGGATGGCAACGTCAATGCGCAGATTATGATCATTGGTGAGGCGCCAGGCGAACAAGAAGCCAAACAAGGCCGCCCCTTCGTGGGGGCATCGGGTCGTTTTTTGGATCAATTGCTGGCGTCGATTGGTATGCAACGCGCTGATGTCTACCTCACCAACGTCGTCAAGGATCGGCCACCGGAAAATCGAGACCCGACGGTGGAGGAGATTCGCATCTATACCCCTTTTCTGGTGCGCCAGATCGAGATCATCCAGCCCCAAGTAATCGGCACACTGGGCCGCTTCGCCATGGATTTTATTTTGAAGCTCTTTGACATGGCGGAACAAGGCCAGAAAATTGGTGTACTGCACGGCAAGCTGCTCCACGCCCAGGCTGCGTATGGGCCCGTAATGGTAACGCCGCTCTACCATCCTGCGGTAGCCCTCTACACCAATGCGCGCCGCCAAACGCTATTTGATGATTTTCAGATTTTGAAACAATTTGTCGAGTAAACGGATTTGAAAAATCGGTTTACTACTGCGCGTCGGCAGACGCAATGTGACGACAACAACCCGATTTGAAAAATCGGTTTACAGTCAACAAATGAGGAGTCTGTATGACAATGCTACCCGCTGCGTTCCCCCAGCCGCTTGACGCAGCCGCGCTCTATCAACGCTGCGACCCCGCTCAATTTACCTTTGCAACCACGGATGAATTGGTGGATAGCGAAGGCGTGACAGGCGAAATCATTGGTCAACCGCGTGCGGTCGAAGCGGTAAAGTTTGGTGTAGGGATTGAACAAGCTGGCTACAATATTTTTGCCCTTGGCCAAACCGGCACCGGGCGTGAAGCATTGGTGCGCCGTTTTTTTGAACAGAAAGCGGCCGCTGAGCCAATTCCCGATGACTGGTGTTACGTCAACAACTTTGAACAACCCTATCGCACCCGCGCCCTCCAGTTACCACCTGGTAAAGGCGTTGAATTACGGCGCGATATAGAGCGCTTGATCGAAGACTTACGCAGCGCGCTCTCCTCGACCTTTGAAAGTGAAGAGTATCAGACGCGCCGCCAAGAGATCGAGGAAGAATTTAACGAACAACAGACCCAAGCCTTTGAACGTGTGCAGCGCGAGGCCCAAGAACAGAGCATTGCCCTCTTGCGTACGCCGGCGGGCTTGGTTTTTGCGCCGATGCGTAATGGCGAG
>JBBRVA010000505.1:0-6188 GCA_038247295.1 Caldilineales bacterium
CTACACCGTCATCTTCGAGCTGCCCACCGGTTTCAGCAGCTTCACGATCAGCAACCAGGTGCCGAATGGCAGCGATGCCGACCCCGTCAGTGGACAAACCGTCCTGATCAACCTGTCCGCCGGCGAACGTGACCTCACCTGGGATGCGGGTTTCGTCCAGACTCCCACCACTGGTGAGCAACCCGGCCAGGAACCAACAAAGACGAGCGTCATCTTCCTGCCCCTGGTTCGGCGTTAGGCAACAGACAACAACGGGGCTAAGCTCTTGAAGCTTTAAGGCAGTAGAAAATTCAAATGATCCACGAAGCAGCACGAAGCGACACTAAAAAGCGCATCTTCATGTAACTTCGTGTCGCTTCGTGGATCATCATTGTTTGTGCATCAGACGAACGTGCGCCAACGCCATCATTCACCGCTGGCGAAATCAGCGGTTTGCACCATATCGACTGTATTAACTATGCTTATTGTCCTCAGCCTAATCGGCACAGATCCCGTCACTTCCAATCAACCACAACAGTAGCAAGGAGAAATCTTTATGCAGAGCCAGCTTGGTCATATCCAATTCAATGTTCAGCCGACCAATTTACCATTAATACCTCCCACGGCCAGGCATAGCGTATAGGCGCGGTATGCCTGGTATAGACAGATGACAGAAAACCTTTTCTGATCAGGTTTCAGTTTGAATGACCGCGTGGCACTGGCGCAACGCAAGAGGCTAAACGCACAAGGTGAGTAAAAAGTTCAGACTGACAGGTTTGCAGGTGGGAATGGGGACGCGGATTTGCGCGGATAGACGCGGATTTTCCGGATGAGGACAGTAAAAATCCGCGTTTATCCGCGTCCGATCTTGCTTTTGATTATTCGCGCTCTAGCCGTGTTCGAGAGTATTTTTCAAGCGTAGTTTGTTACTAAGGAAGCTAATCTACTCGGGATTAAAACGCCTAGGCGGAGTGGGGGCCGGCGTAACTCTGTCCGGCACGACTGGCGGCGGCGGCGTGCTACGGTGTTGTGAAAGTTTTAGCATCGCCGCGAAAAGCGCCCGGCCCGCTTCGCTCACAATCCGTTCGCCGCCTTGTGCTGCATCTGCACCTGGTTCGGCATTGACCTGCGCCTCGACATGGGCGAGAAAGCGACTGATCCGCAATCCTTCGTTGGCGTACCACCATTTTTGCCGCTCGCCCATTTCTGGTGTCCAGCGCGCGCCGCCAATCGCCAGGATATTGCCCTCACTATCGCGCTTCTCAACGCCGGCGTGATGAATCCCGACAATCTGCCACTGGTTGTTGTAGAGCGGTGCACCGGATGATCCCGGTTCGGTATCGGTCTCGTAGTGCATCCAAACACCCTCCAAGGCCGGATCCTGTAACGCCATGAGCCGGTTTTCGCGCAAGGTTACCTGCCGTGGTTGGCCCTCTGGATGATGGATGCAGTGGATCAACTCACCCTTGAGCAACTTACCCTCTTGGCCCAGAAGAATGTTATAACCAAACTCGGCCAGGGTGGCCGTGGGACGGCCGCTCTCTGGCCGCGGGCGCTCGGCCACCGCCACCAGCGCGTAGTCTAGACCGCCTCTGGCGGGGCTGGAGACAAAAAAAGTATCTGGCTCAAAATCGAAGATGGCCGAAGAGAGCATATCGCCGCTAAATGTCTCTTCATAATCAAACTCAACGCGGCTGAAGCGGGCCGTCGCCTGCGAATCCAGGACATGCTGATTGGTCAGGAGCAGATTCGGGGCGACCAGAAAGCCCGTGCCCCAGCCGACCCGCCGATGCATATCGCGGATATAAATGCGACCAATCGAGCGGCGCAGTTCGGCGCCTCGCGTCAGGAACCAACATGGCTGGGTATCAAAGCTGCCGAATGTCCGCTCAAAGGCTTGCTGCACCGCCTCTGGCGCGGTCTGGATGGTGCCCCTGGCCATGGCGGCCTGATTTTCTGCACCTAAAACGCTGGTCAAGTTCTGGTTGGCCAGCAATTCTGCCTTACGCTTCTCAATGCGTTCGGGTGTATCTGCTTTCAAAAGCTGGCCACTCTTGACATACTGACGCGTCTTTTTGCGTTCCTTTGCCGATGCCGCTAAACGATCGGCGACATCCTGCTGGGCTTGGGGGGGAAGTTCCATAGTTATCTTCTCCTACAAGATGAGGTTCTCATAATTGTTGCCGATGCGGACCCGGTCGCGACCCGCTTCCAATCCTTCGGCGGAGAGCGGTAGCTCGCTCTCTTTTAGATAGTCAAAGTCTAGCGCGGTACGCTCTTTGAGGTGCGCTAGTTCAACGCGATAGACGCCTGGATCAAAGGCCGCTTCAAAGCGCAACATCTCCTCAATCAGCTTGCCTTGCTCTAGCATATAGGCCGCCGTGGCCAGTGCACCGTCTGCCTTGACATAAACAATGGTTTTCCAAAAAGCGAGCGGCAGCCGAACGCCTTTATAAATCGGATCTTGATCATCCATCACGGGACCCGTAAAAACAGTCACCTTGCGATTGCGGGCGTCGGCTTTGTCGAGGATGTAATTCTCGAGTCCCTGCCACAAGTCCTGCCCCTGGTTAAATCGCTCATGCTGCGGCGAGCAATTGGTAAAGTGAAAGGTATCATCATTGGCCCGTCCTGCCTGCGCGCCCCACACCGGATCGAGCCGCCGCACAAGGTGCCCGCGATCCAAGGCGTTGCGTCGATAGAGTGCTTCGCCAATTTGCTCTGATTCTGCGATGCGCGAATCGTAATACCAGCGATCTTTGCCGCGCGTTAAATCGGTGCTCTGGCTGCCGTCGATATTCACAACCGTGTAGTAGGCAAGCTGACGCCGACGATTGATCACAACGCTAAAGTGGGTATAGGGCAGGAGAGTGGGATCGTCATCGGCCGTCGCATCACTGTTCTTCGCCGCGTTGCGGCGCTGCTCCTCGGTCAATTGAGGCAGGGGGACGGCAATGCCCAGAAAATCTGGGTCGTAGCCTCGATACCCTTCATAGTAGATGCGCGGGCGAGCCGCCTCTTCTGCTATCTCGGGCGCCAACTTTTCGGAAACAGGCGCAGAAGGCGTACCGGTTTGGACGCTCTCCCCGATGCGGATCGTAATACTAAGTGGGATCGTTAGGGTTACTTCGTTCGCATTCATAATATCGTTCCTTCCCCTTGTGATGGTGCTGAATGGATACTCAAAATGAGCGAGCTTACCGGCAAGCCAAGACTAGACGGCGACTTCCCTGGCTGTGGACATGCGCGCTTGGCGCGTTTCGCCATTTATAGCTGGCGGAACGAAACCGATCAATTGGTGTGGATGGAGATTGAGCAGGGCGTCAGGTGCTGAACTATGCTACAAATATACAGTAAGCTGTCAGAATTGTAGCAGATTGACGGGGCAAAAACAAGTGGGAAATGCAGTAGATTTAGCTGTGCAAACTGGTCAGCGCGCATGTACACAGGAACGAGCGTGACACAACCGTCAGCCCAATACGCCCAAAACGGTAACTGGCCGCTGAGTGGTAAAGCGTTGGGCGACGGTTGCTTGCGAAGGGTGCTGATTGACCAATAAATATTGGCGGCGGGTTTGTTCTCCTTGGTTGCCTTTACTACGGACAAACGTCACTGCTCTCTCAAAGTTCATTATCGTTGCCCTTGACTGATGGAATCGATTGTTGAAGATACGACAAGCTGGTGCAGCGGATGTTCGGCGGCTTTTTATCGCAACACTTCTTTCATCTGCTCATAATTTCACTGTACTGCAGAAGAATCAGTATGTGCTGACTTGGCGCGTGAGTCAATCGCCAGCCACCTTCGTCACTTTTGCTTGAAAGTGGTCGGGATGCGCTGACTGATACCCCCAGACATCCAGTTCAGGCAACGCCACACCTCGGCTGTTGAGAAACGTCGTAATATCGGTTCGGTGCGCGATGCCGTGGTAGGCCAGGGACATGAAGATCAGCCGCGCTTGGTAGTCGAAGGTCCAGCCGTTACCCTCCTCGTGCACGTTCTGGGTGGGCGGGACGCGCTGTATCGTGTCCATAAACGCCTCGCTCACTTGGGCTGCATAGGTTGCCATTTGTGCCAGGCTCGGGCCCTCTTCCCATTGGAATGCGGGCTGCGGACCCGTTCCGTGGATCCGCTTCAGAAAGCTGGCCTCTGCACGCAAGAGGTGGCCGAAGGTTTCAAGAATCGACCCATACGCACCTGGAATGCTGGCTGTGAGCAGGCCCTCGTCGAGGTTCATGCAGGCGGCCAGTAACTGCTGGTTGGCCCACTGGTTGTAACGAACGAATTCGACCAGCGTCGGTTCGGGTTGTATTTCCATGCTCAGTGTCTCCTTTCGCTCGGTCTGAACAAACTCTTGTCGATCTGAGCTTTCGCAGTGCCAAACATCATCGCAGACCATGTGTTAGCATAGCAAAAGCCGCCGAACGCTGTGTTGAGCAGGGGTGGGAACGGCGGGCACGAGACAACCTGCACCCAACCAGATAGTGCGGGCGCACAATGTAAAAAAGCCGTGATCCCCACCCTCTGCTCCAACTAATGTTCGGCGGCGGCCGGTGCTCAGGCCAGCACTGGCTGTTGGGCAGGCAGTTTGGTCATTTGCAAGACTAGACGCAAGGCTTCATTGACCACTTCATCACTCGGAAACGCCAGGGCAACATCGGGTGCTAGTAACACTACGTTGCTGCCAAGACGACGCCCTGGTGCATAACGACCTCTGGGCAGAATCGATAATTGCGCTAAGTCATACTCCGCGCGTAGTTCGTACTCCTCTGGGTCTGATTCAGCTTGTGGCATAGAAATTGCGCTCATGATTGGTTGCCTTTCTAGCGCTAATGATGCGAATGTGTCCATTCCGTTCGGTGTGCGCTATCATCAAGAGACGGTTCTGCTCGGAGATACCGATGGTAATCTAGCGATCTTCGTCAGTCGAATGTTCTTCGTCAAGAAACGTGATCAACTGCGAATCGGCAAAAACAGTCCTGGCCTCCTCAAAGCGAATGCCATGTTTCTTCCCGTTGGCTTCCGCCTTATCTGGATTCCATTCAAATGGTGAATGCACAGCCGACTCCACCTTACTTGCTGATTGAATCTTTGACTCATCACTTGATGTGCTACGCACCATTGTAGCAGAAAAATGACAAAACAGCAGAAGCTAATTTGCTCAACTGCACATTTTCGCCTATCCCGTGAGACAATCTAGCCGCCGAACTATGACTATACAGGCTCCGTATATCTCCCCGCCCACCTTGTGTATCTGGGATCTTCTACGGTGTCCGTCTATAAGCATAGCCGCCGCTTCCGCCTATTGTGACAAAATCGCCGATATCACCGCATCGGCTTAAGTGCAGAATATGTCAGCCTGCTCTAGATGATGATTTACGAGTGCAGCGACAAACGTCTGTTTGTCGCTGCACTCAAATTTTTCTGCTACTACTATGGCCGGCTGTCAAAGTCAACGACTGCCTGGTTGCAAGCTTCGCCTGGCCCTGTGCTTTGCCAGGTGGCAATTTCGGAGATGCGCTGCCCAGCTTCATCCACAATCCAGACCGACCAACTGCCGGCGCGCGGGCCACTGGCGCTGATGATGTGGCTGTAAAAGCCGGTATTCCAGCCCGGGTAGCCTGGGTGTGGTCCCGACTGAATCGTGGCGACAATCGGACCGTCGGGTGCGTAGCTAAAGGCGACCAGAAAACCGTTTTGTGGCTGCCCATTGACATAAGTCCTGCCTTCGAACCAGTTGCCCGCCGGTTGACGTTCACATTTGCCGACCACGGCCACATTAAATTTGTAGGTGGACTTAGGTGGCTGCGTTGGCTGCGGCGCGCTGGTGGCCGCCGGTGGTTGTGTGGGTGCCGGTGGCTGCGTCGGTTGAGGGATAGGCGTATTCGTCGGCGGTGGTGGCTGCGGAATATTCTGCGCCACGGCCACAGCCCCTGTGTTCTGTGGCGTTACCAATTGACCAAAGACCCACCCCGTCTGGCCATTATAGTTGATCTGCCACCACGCACCATCTGGGCTTTTGCCCACAACGGTAAAGCGTTCATTCGGATCAGCCGCGCCGACAATATTATAGTTGGTGCCAGGACCGCCGCGTACATTGATAATGTCGTTAACCACGACTTCCGCGGTCGACGCCACCGGCGCTGCTGCGGGTGCATTGGTTGTCGTTGTTGTCGCGCCGGTTGTGGTGGTTGCACCGGTGTTTGTCGTTA
>JBBRVA010000506.1:0-6186 GCA_038247295.1 Caldilineales bacterium
GCGGTAATAAATGGTAATTGGTAAGTAGTAATTGGTAACGTATCCACACAACTTACTATTTACCAATTACTACTTACCAATTACTACTGCGCCGGCACTTTCAACTCCATATCGATGCGTAGTGATTCGGGAGAAGGCAGAACGTCGGCATTGGCATCAATCAGTGCCTGCATGCGCGACGGATCACCGTACAGCTTAACTGTAATATCCCAGAGTGTATCACCTGCTTGCACAGTATAAGTAGCAGGCAAGCGAACGAGCAAGTCTACAGCATCCACGCTGGCGACATCTGGAATTTTTTGCGCCTGGGCAATAATCGCCTGCCGTTCAGCATCCATCTGTACAATCCCACGTAACTTTAACTGTGTGCCCTGCAACGTAGCCGCCACCTGGAGCTGGGCTAGTTCTGCACGACCTTGCTGCGCAAGAAAGTTTTCAAAATTGAAATTTTGGCCATCGACGGCGGCAACAATCGTTTGTGGCGTCATCGCGGCCAGCGCAGGTGGCGCGTTCTGTTGAACGAGGTTATTAGGAACCACGGGTGTTGCTGTAGGGGTGAGAATCTGGTTCGGTTGAATCGGTTGCGTGTCAGTCACCAAAGCCGAACTGGCAGGGCTATCAGACGGCGGCGCAGCTTCACTGCGATCAGATTCTACAGTTTCCATGTCGGTAGTCGGCGCAGTGACTTCTGGTGAGCGCCAGCCTAGCCACAGCGCCCCTTGCCCTAAGAGCGCCCAGCCAGCCCCAGCAACAAGGAACACCATAAGCAAACCGATTGTTAGTTTTCCAACACGGGACGCTTGGCGGGCACGACTGGGTGAGGGCGAGACATCCTCGATCAAAAAAGGTAACGCTTCGTCTTCGACTGTGGGTCCCGCTGATCGATGGGCTGATTGGCGCGCCTTGCCAGCCTCGCGCAGCGTGCGTTGCCGAGTTTGGTGCGAGCGCAGCAACCATTCAGCCTCTTGGCGCAAGACATCTTCCAAGGGAATGGAGGCGACATGGCGACGCATCAGGTCTGCATCGCCCAGACGCTTGGCAAGAATGCCACCCAGCAGGTGCAGTTCCGAACTTTCACGGTAATTAAGGCCCCGTTCCACTTCGGCAAGGGCAGATCGTACATCCCCGCCCGCGGCTAAATTCGCAGCTCGGTCGTAAAAATATTTTGAGGCATAAGCAGGCGGCAGCAGATGGCGTAAATCTTCACCACACACAGAGCAGCGTTCGGCGTCGGGGGTAATGTGAACAATGCGGCTACACCGAAAACAGGTTACTTCATACATAGGAACTATTTAGCCTAACTGTGTAAAATTTATCAAGCAGTGCGCACAGTAATAAACCGTAGGTATAGATGGAGAAGCACAATGCTAGTGGACTTGCTCTAAGCCAGAGTTGCCAGTTGATTACAGCGTATGCCCCTGTAAATTCTATTGGATGGGTGCATCAGGTGGTGCGGGAGTAAAAGAGCAAATAAAAAACGTGCGGGCAGTGTAACATGCACAATCGCCAAACGCAAACGGTTTCGCCTTAGATCCCAGAAAATAAAGCAATGATCGGGCGTTACGCCAGAAACGGGGTCGACGAAGCAAAACACTTAGTGCAGTGTGACATCAGTAAGGAGGCAGTGGGCCGGTAAGACAGGAGGGCAGGAAGGATACTGTCTCTTCATCTTACTGGCCCACTGTCTTACTGTATAACTTTTACACCCAATGTACTAGAAGACTAACTGCCCTCAGAGAGTTCTAACCAGCGCTCGAGCGCGCTTTCCAGGTCGACGTCCAATGCGGCCAGTTGATCCCCAAGCCGCTGGAGCAAGACGTAGTCAGCGCCGGCGGCATTCATTGCGGCCAGCAAATTGGCTTTCTGGGCTTCGAGTTCTGCAACGCGTGTTTCTACAGTTTCCAGCTCGCGTTGTGTTTTCCAGGAAATTTTGCGGACAGGAGCAGGTGTTTTTTGTGCGCCAGCGCCAGGCTCGGCAATCACTTTGGGGGCAGCAACCACGGGTAGCGCCTCGCGGCGCAAACGATCGTAGGTCGTGTAAGGGGTAGGATAGCGCGGGCCAAGCTGACCATTATCCAGCGCAACCAGGAAATCGACCGTGCGGTCGAGAAAGTAGCGATCATGGCTGACGACGATCAGGCAGCCCGTGAAGTAGTCGAGAAATTCTTCCAATACGGTCAGCGTTTGGATATCCAAATCGTTGGTCGGCTCATCCAAAAAGAGAACGTTAGGTTGGTGAATTAGGGTGCGCAACAAGTAGAGACGCCGGCGTTCGCCACCGCTCAGGCTGCCGATGCGTGCGCGCTGCAAATTGCGGGGAAAGAGAAACCATTCCAACATTTTGGCCGCTTCCACCAATTCGCCCTCTTTCGTGCGGATCAGCGGCGCTTCCTTTTCGATAAATTCCAACAGACGCATATCATCATTCAGATCTGCGCTGCGCTGGTCGTAATAAGCCAGGCGGACGGTATCGCCCCATTGGACGCTGCCACCATCCGGTGTCGTTTTGCCGGCCAGGATGTCCAGAAACGTGCTTTTGCCAGCGCCGTTTGGCCCCATAATGCCAATCCGATCGCCCGGCTCCAACTGAAAATCGACACCATTTAAGATCATAGCATCGCCATAGCGTTTCTCTAGCTTCTGCGTCTTGAGCACTTGACCGCCCAAACGGCGGCCAGCCAGGCTAATGGCCACCGTATTTTCGCCGCGATCCGCTTGGATCTCCATCAATTCTTCGACGCGTTGTTTGCGGGCCTTTTGTTTGGTACTGCGCGCCATCGCGCCGCGCCGCAGCCATTCTAGTTCGCGCCGTAAGAGGCCCCGTCGTTTCGTCTCTGTTTCGGCCAGGCGGATGTTACGCTCCTCGCGTTGCTCCAAATATTGGCTATAGGTGCCGACATACAAGACTAACTGGCGCCGGTCTAATTCGACAATGCGGTTGACTACCCGATCGAGAAAATATCGGTCGTGGGTTACCATCAACAAGGCACCAGGCGTGGCGGCTAGATACTCTTCCAGCCAGGCGATGGTATCGGCATCGATATGATTGGTCGGTTCATCGAGGATCAAGAGATCGGCACGGTCGATCAGCGCGCGTGCCAATGCCACGCGTTTGCGCTGCCCACCACTCAGTGTGCCAACAGATGCGGCAAAATTTGTGATCCCTAATTTGGTCAGTACAGCCTTGGCGTTGGCCTCGGCCGCCCAACCACCTTGGCTGTCCATGTCGGCGCTCAGGTCGGCCAGGCGCGCTTGCAGGTCAGCAGCGTCGGGTTGCTGATGTAACGCTTCGTTGACGGCTTCGTAATCGCGCAACAGGCGCATTTGGGGCGAGTCACTGTGAAAAATCGTTGCCAGGACGGTGAGCGCATCGTCGAGTGGTGGCTCCTGGGGCAGATATTCGACGCTCACGCCGCCCCAGATGTTCACGCTGCCGCTGTCGGGCGCTTCCAGACCGGCCACAATGCGCAGCAACGTGCTTTTGCCGCTGCCGTTCACACCAATCAGGCCAATGCGGTCGCCTTCATTGATCACCAGATTGGCATTGTCAAAGAGTAGACGCTCGCTAAATTGCTTAGAAAGATTTTCGATGGTGAGCAGATTCATGTGGGTATTGTACAACGAGGGGCGAGAAATCGGGCAATCGCAACCAATGCAACCGTTACTGAGTTGCAGCAAGCTACGACTGATTTAGCTGTTCATTGAGCCATTGGGGGAGTGAGATTACGGCTTGCTTCTCCAATGATTCAAGTTGGCGCACAATTGCATCTTGGCGCATTCTGTCGTTCTGAAAATCGACAAACGAAATTCCATCCACATAGATTTCAATCTGGCGAACAGCATCCAGTATATCGCGTAGATAAACGGTGTCATCACGTTTCTTCATAAATGATTACCATATCTGCTTCGATAAATGGACGAATATGACGATTGAGTCCCTGATTGGTTACTAGCTCAACTTTGCGCCCAATTTTTTCTGACAACTCGCGTTCAAGCCGGGTCCATGTCAAAAGCCCCAAAGGACGCCTACGCGGTTCATCCAAATCAACTAAGATGTCAATATCACTTTCCGTTGTTTGCTCACCCCGAGCAAATGAGCCAAATACAGCCACTCGCTTTACCCCGTAAGGTTGCAAAACTGGTAATACAATTTGACGTAACTTAATAAATTGTTCTGAAGGATTCCCGACAACTTGAGTATTTATCATGCGTCTAACTCCATTAATCAACTCAGATAATATGTTTCTCCTATTTTACTTCAGCTCGATCCTCACTGCCCAATTGTGCCATCCATCAGCTATACAATCTTGCCATGCCAACTGGGGCCGCGGGTATGGCAGTAGAGACACGTACACTGTTGAACGCGAGCCGGGGTGGTTGGGCCCGGGCCATGGTAAAGCCATGCTGTGCCATCATCCCAGCCTGGACCATGAGCAAACGCGGGCTGTAGGGGCGCACAAGGACCAGATCGGCACCAGCGCCATAGAGCGAGACGCGTATATCATCATGGATGAAAGTGGTAATCGCAATGATAGGTGCAGAGGTAATTTGGCGTGTGTGGCGAATAGCGTCGAGCAGATGATCGGTCGGTTGCACAAACACGACCAGATCAATGGGTTGTGTCGACCACCCCTGACTCAAGTCGTCGAAATGATCCGCTGTCAGCACAGTGAGGCCAGCACGTTGCAATATGTCGGTCAGTTGGATGCGTTCCTGGGTCTGGGGGGCGATGATGGCTGCGTTCATGGTCTTCTAAATCTCCGCGTTACTTATAGATTTTACTGGATGGGCGCTTGGTTTGCTATACCTCCTTATTTATCGTAAAATCTCGCCCAATCCTTCGCAAATAATGAATTAATCAGCATAATTGCTTAGTACTTCAAGTTAAATTGCGACCCGAACTGTCTCTTTTGATCGCTGCTTGAACGCTTTGCCTAGTTCTTGCGTCACTAGGCCCATCAGGTCTACACCCAATCTCTCATTTAGTATATAGGTCGTCTGCAGTACACAGAAGGTAACCATCTCCTGATTCTTGACTATACTGAGCACTGCCATAGATGAGCATGAAAACAGACCATTGACACGAGTTCGCCATTCTCATCTATGTGCGAGTGCGGTATAGATGAGGTGAACCAATCGCCATATCTCAGGCATCGCCACCTGATTATTTGTGAACAGTTTGTCATAAGGAGGGCGATTTTTCAATTAAATTAAGATGTTTTTAAGAGTTGTTTGCAATGACTAGCTGCTAGAGTTGAATAGTCGGTTAAAAGATTTTCTCCACATGTCCACACCAGCGAAACAAAGGAGCAATCTCTATGAAAACGATTACCTCAACGTTGGCAAGCAAACTGAACAAGTCGTGGATTGTACAAACAATTCGCTGGCAAACATTAGTAATAGGATTCCTAATTTGCGCTTCGGCTATGTTTGCTTCAAAGGCCCAGGCGTATACGGTAAGCAGATACACATGGACCGGCACCAGCACCAGTTATGTAAAAGATGCAAGTTTTACAGGTGCAGGGACTGGCAATGGCTTTGTTGATGTAGATATGTATGCCGTCAATATTAGCACAGTTGGAGCCGCCACTTATGATAATTCTCATAGTCAATTCCGCTATATACCAAGCAATGGATGGGCACAGCAAAGTGGAATTTCCGGAACGTATAATAACACACAAAGTCTTGCAGATGTAACAGGATCGTTTTTCCGATTTGCGTTTGATGGTTCGCAAGTCACCTATCTTTTTTCTAGAGCCGCCAATCGTGGTATAGCAGCTATCACAATTGACGGGAATGATCTGGGTACAATAGATATGTGGTCATCAACAACGGTAAGACAACAAAGCCTGACATGGGGCAATCTTGGCTCAGGTACACATGTGCTTAATGTTCTTGTAACTGGAAATAAGAATTCACAATCAACTGGGACCTTCGTGGATGTAGATGCGCTCATCGTGCAGCAGGAAATTATTGAAGATTTTTTATTCAATTTTGACATAAAATATTACAAACAGGTATAAAAACTAAATTTTGTAACGCATCGAAGCTGCTCGCTTCGTACCCTTAAATTACACGACGAATGAATCGCTAATATGGCCAGAAACTCAATTTTCCACTATTCTACCTTTTATTATACTGTTACCTATATGGTCCGAACTAACATATTTTAGGAAAGGGATGTTA
>JBBRVA010000507.1:0-6180 GCA_038247295.1 Caldilineales bacterium
ACTAATTGGTTAAAATGGCACGATAACGGCGGCCACTGTTGCTCATCTTCGGCTCCTTTTCTATGCGGGAACATAGCTTTTGAGCCTTATTTCAGCACAGTCGCCTTCCTTTCAGAAATCTGTCCGCTAGTGAAACCCTGCCATTCAAGTTGGGATGGATCAAAATTTGAAAATCCGTAGAATGGCGGATTGTAATCGAGCCCTAATTCTATTTATACTGCAGCATCACATTACAACAAACTCAATAACAGTCCTCACGACCACCAACCATTGGAGCACCAACGCATGGAACGGATCCCCGCCCCCGAATACCTTCCGATGATCCGCGACTTGCCCATGGATTTGCGGCCGCGCGAGCGCATGCTCTACGCTGGTGCCAGTGCCTTGAGCACGGCAGAATTGCTGGCCATCATTCTACGCGTTGGCAACAAAGGCGAAAATGTGATCCGCATGGCCGAGCGTATGTTGGCCCAACTAGGCGGTGTGACTGGTCTGGCCCAAGCAAATTTTGAGGAATTGTGTGCGTTGCACGGCGTGGGGGAAGCGAAGGCAACCCAGATCAAGGCGGCGCTAGAATTGGGTAAACGCTTGTTAGCGGCTTCTCCGCAGGATCGACTCCAGGTGCGTAGCCCCGCCGATGTGGCGAATCTGCTCATGTTGGAGATGGGTTTGCTCGAGCAGGAGCAATTGAGAGCTGTTTTATTGGATACCAAAAACTTCGTCGTACGCGTCACAATGGTCTACGCCGGCAGTCTCAACACAACGGTGGTGCGGATAGCCGAAGTCTTTCGCGAGGCAATCCGTTCCAATAGCGCTGGGATCATTGTCGTCCACAATCATCCCAGCGGCGATCCTACCCCCAGCCCAGAAGATGTCCGCGTCACCGAGATGCTGGTTGCAGCCGGGGCGCTCTTAGATATTAGCGTGCTCGATCATTTGGTGATCGGGCGCAACCGCTATGTCAGCATGAAGGAACGCGGCTTAGGCTTTAAATGATTTATACTTGCCACAAGTTATTGTATTTAGTTTGTCAAAACGTTTTTTTGCCCATCCCTCAAACATGCTAATTACTAAAAACCTGTTTGGTATCATGTAAAAGCTAGGATGACTACGCGTCATTTAATCCATCGGATTAGCTGTACAGAAGAATGCATATAAAAAAAACAGAGGTAGTGTCACCGCTTGTCGCCGTGACACTACCTCTAAAATAGTTAACAAACCAGCTCCGTCAGGTTAAAAGGGAGCTGTGTATGAGTTCTAAAATTCTCTGGCTTTTCTTTGCGCTCTTGGCGTCTTTGCGAGAGATGCGCTAGCTTGCCTTTTCTTCTACTTCTTGATATTTGCTGTTCTCGCGTAAATACTCGTTTAAGGCCCGTACCGTCGCAGTTGGCAACCGCGTATCTTTGGCCTTACGACGAATATAATCCTTCACTTGATCAACGCGCAGCACAGGCAGTTTGGGGCTGTCCACATCCAATTGCATAGCACTGTTTAGAAAGACGACGGCGCCTTCCACGGGCACGTTGATCAAACCCGTCGCTTCGGTCGCCCCTGCTTCACCACTGGTGCCCGCTTTGCTCAAAAGTTCGCGCATCTTACGTGTCTGCTCATCCAATTCACTGGTTGGGTTGCCCACGCCTTCACGTGCAAAGACAGTAAAAAAGCGGCCAATACTAAAGGGTTCGCGCCAACGGTCGCCCTCAACGCGCACCCGCCCTTTATCACTGCGCACCGCAAAGATCAGCACCCCGCTTGGACCCGTCACGACATAGTTGCTGCCGGGCAGGCTGTGCGAAAAATAGGCGAATTTGTCGTCGAAGCCTTTCATGTTGCGTTCCAACACTTCGTCGGGCCGCGCAAAAGTTTTGCTATCTGGCCAGCGGCGGCGGGCAAAGCGGTTGATGTAATAACTGCCAAGCGTGGCAAAGATAAAGCCGGCCGGTAGGGCAATAAAGCTGGCTGGCGCCCAATAGCTTTGCAACATGGCCACCAAAGCGTTGGGAGCTACCGCGTCTGGCGGATACCAGGTTGGGACAAAACTAGCAAGCAAACCAACAAATAGAATGGCAAGCCCGGTGAAGCTAAAGCGCCGACCAAGCGTTTCTTTGCGGGTAATTTCGGTAGCGTTACGGTAAATTCGCATAAGGGTTATCGGAATCCTGGATAATGGTTAATGGTTAATTGTAATAATAGAAGCGCCGTTTCCAATCAACAATTGATCATTAGTGAGAGCCGGCTGGCTACGAACTAGTGGCATCCGTCGTTGGTTATGCGTCATTGGCCATGCGGCGGTGGTCGCATCAAACTGCCTCGGCTAGTTTGGTTGCATTTACTTCCGCGGCATTGGCAATGCCAGCTTCAATCTGGCCGACAATGTTATGTTCAACGCCCTGTTTGGCGACACGGATCGCGTTATGAATGGCAAGCGCTTTACTGCGCCCATGGCCGACAACCACAATGCCAGATAAGCCCAGCAAAACTGCGCCGCCAAACTCGCTGTCATCCATCCGGCGGCGGGTACGGCGTAAGGCGGCCTGGGCCAGAAAAGCGCCGGCCTTGCTGATCGGACCGCGCATCAGCTCTTCGCGCATCACCTTTTGCAACAAGCGGGCGGTTGCTTCCGCTGTCTTGACGAAGATATTGCCCGTAAAACCGTCGGTGACGACAACGTCGACCGTGCCTTCGATAATTTCCTTGCTCTCAACATTGCCCTGAAAATTGATCCCAGCCGTCTTGGCCAGCAGTTCGTACGCGCTGAGCACCAATTGATTACCTTTGCCCTCTTCTTCGCCGTTGCTGAGAATGCGCACGGTTGGATTATGAATACCCAGCACATGCTGAGCATAGACCGATCCCATAATCGCAAACTGAGGCAGATATTCGGGTTTTACATCCGCATTGGCGCCTACATCCAGCACCACACAAAAACCGCGTTGGGTGGGGAAGGGTGAGACGAGCGCTGGACGCAACACTCCTTTCATGCGCCCAATCTGAAAGATGCCGGCCGCCAACGCGCCGCCGGTGTTGCCCGCTGTGACAAAAGCCTGGGCTTTGCCACTGCGCACTAGATCACAGGCGACGACCATCGAACTGTCTGGTTTAGCGCGCACAGCATTGGCGGGCTTGTCGTCCATTTCGATCACTTGGCTGGCCGGCACAATTGGTAAACTTAACCCAATGATTGAATGACGGGCCAGTTCAGCGCGGATTATATCTGGCTTGCCCACCAGCGAGATAGTGATGCCGTATGCCCGCGCTGCTTCAACGGCGCCGCCCACAATTTCGCGCGGCCCATTATCGCCGCCCATGACATCAAGCGCTATATTCATCGATTGAGTACTCTTATTGATGGTTCGCATGGCTTACCATTGAATAACTGATCCAGAGACCACAGCTGACAGACCATCCGCCATTGCTACTCATCCACTGGGTGCCCCAACAGTGCGATGGTGCCTGGGCCAGTTAAGGTGGCGATGGCTGGGCCAATGTCCACAGTGTGTAATTCCTGAATTTTGAATATATTGCGTACCTCAGCCGCTAGCTCGGCTGCTTCGTTAGGCGTGTTGGCATGCGCCACAGCCAGGTTGACGGGTCGATCTCCCACGCTAGCGTGAAAGCGCTCGATCACTTCGCGGATCGCCCGTTTGCGGCCGCGTACGCGGCCTACAGGCGCAAAACGGCCCTGAATCACTTCCATCACCGGCTTCACCTGGAGCAGATCTCCAATCCCCGCCTGCAAGTTGCTCACGCGACCACTGCGGGCCGCATATTTTAGGGTTTCCAGGGTAACATAGCCGATGGTAGTCGCCCGAATTTTCTCTAAGCGCGCCAGCAATGTTGCCAGCTCGACGCCTTGTTCTAGCATACGCGCCGCGATCAGGGCTTGCCAGCCGCTGCCAATACTGGCGCTAGCGCTGTCCCACAGGGTAAAGCGACCGGCCGCCAGCGCCTCGGGGAATTCTTGGGTAGCGGTTTGAGCCGAAGCAAAGGTGCCAGAAAATTTGGTGCTAACTGTGATCACCAGAATGTGCTCGGCGCCTTCGTCAAAGGCCTGCTGATAGGCTGCGGCAAAGAATGACGGTGGTGGTTGGCTTGTGGTTGGCAGTTGTGAACTCTGGGCAAAACGGGTATAAAACGCTTCGCTGGAAAGATCAACATTATTGCGCAGCGATTCAGTGCCAAAATTGACCAGCGTCGGCACTTCTAACATTTTATATTCAGCAAGCAGTGTTGGTGGCACATTGCTGCTCGAATCGACGACAATTCGCGCGCGCTGGTTATCCAACGCGATAGGAGTCGGTGTCATACTCTTCTCCACGGGTAGGTTTTTGACAGGAGTTACGTCATGTTACTACAACACCGGCTGAAGTGCGAAGTTGCGAAGCAAGGCTTTCATCAGCACTGGTGGACAAATTGAGTTGTGCACCCTTGTAGGCTGAAAATTATCAAACGCTCAGGTGTGCAAACCGGTGTTTTGCCATTGTACGAAGTGTGTTTGCACACTTTGCACAGATGGGTCTTATCAGAATTAAGATCATTTTAGATTGACATTCATATCATTGTCATTGCTGCGCAAGCCGTTCATCACCGCTGGCAGATGAAGCAAGAGGTCGGAAGCGACCACACCGGCAGGACCGATCTTGTCGGCACAGCGTTGGCCCGCCGCACCGTGCAACCATGCGCCCAGACAAGCAGCCTGGAACGATGGAATACCCTGGGCTATTAGCCCGGCAATTGTGCCAGAGAGGACATCACCGGTGCCGGCGGTTGCCAGTGCGGCCGTTGCCACGGGCAGAACAGCCATCCAGCCGGCGGGATCGGCGATCACGGTGTAGGGGCCTTTGGCCAAGACAACTGTTTTCCACTCGCCAGCCTTAGTGCGCGCCAATTGCCAGCGATCTGCGCTTACCTCTGCTACAGACAGATTACACAACCGGCCTAGTTCCGCTGGATGCGGGGTAAGCACGGTCGCCTCGGTCAATAATTGCGGCCAGTTAGCGAGCTTGGCCAGGCAATTGAGACCATCCGCATCGATCAACGTGGGCGGCAGATCGGGGTTAGCGAGCAACTCTTGCAAAAAACGTTGCGTAGTAGGGTGTTGCCCGAGGCCACAGCCAACCAAGAGCGCCGTGTAGCCGGCCAGTGCATTGGCAATCAGTGGGGCGGCGCCGGCGTCGATGACACCAGCAGCTTCGCCACTACCCGTGGGCAAAGGTAGCCAGGTTGGCTCGGGCAACCGGCCCGCTACTACATTCCAGACGGGTTGCGCCACCGCGCCCGTAATCAGCCCTGCCCCCACGCGCCCGGCGGCGGCCAGGCTAAGATAGGCAGCGCCAGGATAGTTGACACTGCCCACCGCCGCCATCAGCTTGCCATAGGTGCCCTTGTGGCTAACGGCTGGGCGTTCTGGAAGCCAGGGACGGACGAGATCGCGGCTCAGCAAAAAGGTCTGCACGTCGTCGGCCAGATGGGGCGCAATCCCAATATCTGCCACTATAAGTGCGCCGGTAACACCCACGCCGGGGAATTGATAGTGACCCCATTGGGCATAGGCGAACGTGAGCGTAACATCGGCCGCCACCGTATGCGGATCCACCGCGCCGGTGTCGCAATTGAGACCACTTGCGCAATCCACCGCCAAGATCAAGATGCTAGAACGATCCGCTTTGGCCGTGTGTATTTGCGCCAGCAAAGCGGCCAGTTGACCACTGATGGGGCGGTTGGAGCCAGTGCCAAGCAGCGCATCGACAACCACATCGGCCTCGGTCAGCCAGGCGCGCGCTTGTTGCAGATCGGGATCATCGTCGGCATGAGCAGTGGGAATGCCCAAGGCAACCAGCTTGGCAAAATGTTGCTCGTAATCATGGTCTGGATCGGTGCGCCGCTTCCAAAGATAGACGCGCACCGGCAGACCAGCCTGGTGCAGATAGCGGGCGCAGACTAGCCCGTCGCCGCCATTGTTACCTGGCCCGACTAATACTAGCACAGATGCAGCGTGCGGTGCATAATTGCCTACGGCGCGTGCCGTAGCGGCCCCGGCCAGTTCCATCATAGTGGCATAGCTGTGGCCAGTTGCATCCGCTCGTTGCTCGATGCGTTGCATCTCTGCCACACTAACCAACTTCAGTTCGTTCGGGATCGAAAAAGATGAAATCGTCATTGCTTGTATCGCGCTACCCA
>JBBRVA010000508.1:0-6179 GCA_038247295.1 Caldilineales bacterium
CAGCAAAGGTGATGAACGCGACTATATTCGATCACGCTCATCAGGTGGTTCCACATCGGCAACCTTTTTCATAGCCGCCAGAAATTTTGTCTTGTCACCACGTTTGGCGCGTTCTTCCAAATAGGTTTGCGTAGCCAGAGCGGAGACCTTTTCTGCCAGGGCTAGTGTAATAAACTGATTGATAGAGATGCCTTCCTGCTTCACAAGATCGCGCACAACCTTATGCAAAGAATCTGGGATGCGGAGACTAATTGTTGTCATGATAATTTTCCTATACGTTGTAGAAATGCCTTGGGCGTGACGACCTCAATGCCAAATTGCTCACAACCGACAAAATGCCTTTGATTAAACGTTACGATAAATTGGCAACCAGCGGCCACAGCTAATTCTAACACCATATCATCTTTGGGATCACGTAAGAATGGCCGCCACAAAAAGAACACCTCGCGCTTATTCGCGACAACACAGATGAAATCCAAAATATCATCAAGCTCTTGTTCGGTGAGGTTAGTTTGGTCAAGCATTCGCCTGGCAACATCCTCATACTCGGCCACTAGCGCTACCGAAATATTCATTTCGAATAAGTTACTATCAGATAACATCAATAACAAGTATGCAGCACCACGCTGCGAAAGTAAAGCTGAGATAAATGCACTGGTATCGATAGTTATCTGTAATCTAGCCGTAATGGTATTGTATATAATATCATTATGGCTGTCAATTGAGCAGGATGCTACACAGTTCCAGCTAGGGCTATTGACAGTAAATTTGTCAAAGCTGTGGCTCATGCTATCATGCTGTTAATACATATGCACCCAACCTACCCTCCTTATCATAATTTCACCGGGAGACACCATGAAAATTACCAACATTACCACTGCAACCTACCGCTGGCCGCGGCACAAACCGATCACCAACGGCAAACACACCTACACCCATGCTGGGGTAGGCCTGGTCAAAATTGAAACCGACGAAGGCATTACAGGCATTGGCCTGGGCGATGTGGGCGGCATTGCGAAAGCAGCCATCGACTATTTTACCCCATTCTTGATTGGCGAAGACCCGATCGACGTAGAGCGCCTCTGGCACAAAATGTGGGTACCCAAGCTGGTGGGGCGCCGCGGGATCACAACGCGTGCGATCAGCGCCATCGACATTGGCTTGTGGGACTTGCGCGCCAAGGTCGCCAACATGCCGCTTTACAAATTGCTGGGCGGCTATCGCGATCGCGTGCCCACGTACATCGCCGGCGGCTATTACGAAGAAGGCAAAGGGCTACCAGAATTGGCGCAAGAGATGGCGGAAAATGTGGCGATGGGCGCCAAAGCGATCAAGATGAAAGTCGGCGGTGTTGCCATGCGCGAAGATGTGGCTCGCGTCCAAACCGTGCGCCAAGCAATCGGGCCAGACGTTAAGCTGATGGTCGACGCCAATTGCGCCTATAAGCTCTATGAAGCGATCCAGTTTGCCAAACGCATTGAAGAATTCGATCCTTTCTGGTTCGAGGAGCCGATCGCGCCGGATAACTATGAAGGCCATAAGCGGCTGGCCGAAGCGACCTCAATTCCACTGGCGACCGGTGAAAATGAATATACACGCTACGGCTTTCGTGACTTGATTGCCCAAAATGCGGTTGCCATTCTCAACGCCGATGCCATCATCCTGGGTGGCATCACCGAATTTATGAAGGTGGCACATCTGGCCCAAGCCTACGATGTGGACATCGCTCCGCATGGGCCGCAAGAGATACACGTACATCTGGTCGCCGCGATTGCCAATGGCCTTATTCTAGAGTTTTATCGCGATACGGTTGATCCAATGTGGGGCAAAATTTACCACCACACCTTGCGCCTCAACACCGACGGCACCGTCAGCCCCCCCGATGCACCGGGCATTGGCATCGATCCGAACTACGAGTCACTTGCCCCTTACCGAGTTGGATAAATATAACAGGCGAGCCTTTCCGAAAGGGATATCTTCGACAATAACATAAGCGGCGACGCCCTACTGGAAGGTGCCGATGAGCGTTGAATTGTTGCTAGGCATGACACAAAATCGTCCCGAGCGCTTTGCGAACCCGGGACGATTTTACCTGTTTAGTGAGTCTCTAGCAGAGATTTATCTGAAGTTTAGTAATTGCCCAAGAATAAGCTAGAGGTATTGGAGATTAGAGATTGACGGAACGTAATCTCTAATCTCCAATCTCAAAATCTACAAGTTATTTCTGGACGATAACTTAGGGTGCTTTTCCAACCAGAATCTCAGCAAACTGCATACGATAGTAGTTGCCATCATTCGGATTGGCGCGCACGCTCGTGCCGACAATTCTGACATAGCGGGCCGTAGCCGGCGCAAAGTTGAAGAATTGGATCGTGCCATCCAGTTTGGCATAGCCAGTGCGGTCGACGACAGTGCTCCAATTCACGTTGTCGGTGGAGAACTGAATGGTGAAGTCGATCGGGAAACCATACCCCGCATTCACCCCATCGCGGCGTGGCGCCAAGCCGATCTGGCTAATAGCATAGTTACTGCCCAGATCGACCATTACCCACTCACTGTGGTTGGCTGTTAGGTTGTGTATCCACGCGGTGGAAAAATGGATAAGATTTAGTCGATTGGCGAAGTTGTCAGTGCTTATTCCATTTATCTGAGAAAACTAGGGTGGGCCGTACAAACCGAGGCAACAATGCAATGCACGTTTTACTTGACTGGACAGTAACGCTTATACCACCGTTATATCTAATCTGCTATTCGGCTTACATCGCTTGCCCTTGACTGCTCTCGTGTAAAATATAGCATGTATTACACAGAAATTTTGTTACAATTTACTGTCAGCGCTTGTCGACCTCGGTGCCGGCCTCTTTCCATAAGGCGATCCGGCTAATCAAGCGCGGGTAGCGTCGCTCCAAAAACTCCTGGCGTTACTTTTTGTGGTATGATTGATTTGTCACCCGCAACCATTGCGCCACCAAAAGCAGCGCCCATTCGAAGAAAGTGAATGTTTCATGCAAAAAAAGCGTAACAAGCTCATGATTCCTGGCCCGGTTCCCGTTTGGGACGAGACCTTAGCCGCGCTTGGCAAACAAGTGTTGGCCAGCTATTCCGAAGAGTGGGCTCCTATTTATCGCGAGACGGTTAGCCTGCTAAGCCAGGTCTTTCAAACCAAGAACGATATCTTCATCCTCACCGCGCCAGGCTCGGGCGCGGTGGAAATCTGTGTCGCCAGCCTCTTTAATCGCGGCGATAAGGTAGCTGTAGTCAGCAATGGTCCTTTTGCCCATCGCATGATCGAGATCATGCACCAATACGGCTGTGAAGTGATTGCAGTGGAAAATGAATGGGGCCGAGCTGGCGACCTGGCTCAGATGCACAAAGTTTTGCAGCAACATGGCGATTTGGCCGGTGTGGCCGTAGTGGCCAATGAGACTGGCACCGGCGTGCGCAATCCGGTGCAAACATTAGCCAGCCTGGCACATAGCCACGACCTGCCGATCTTGGTCGATGCGATCTCTGGTATGGGCGGCTATGATCTGCCGGTCGATGCGTGGGAATTGGATCTCGTCTGCACGTCGTCCAATAAAGCGCTGGAAACGCCGCCAGGGCTGGGCATTGTCTCGGTTGGCGAACGTGCATGGCAACTGATCGAGGCCAAAAAAGCCACCGCCCACCGCGGTTGGTATTACAACCTCTCAACTTGGAAAACCCTGCAAGAACAGCGGCCCGGCCTTCCCGTCTCGCCCACGACCATGGCCACTAGCTTGATCATGGGGCTACACGCCAGCTTGAAGCGCATCGTCGAAGGCGTTGGCCTACAAACCCATTGGGCACGTTATGCCTGGGCGCAACAGGCCGTACGCACAGGATTACGCAATATTGGCTTCGAAATGCTTACGCCCGATGACGAAGCATCCTACACCGTAACGGCAGTTTGCAAGCGCGAGGATATGGAGCACGAACAAGAAGTGCGCGACTTCTTGGCGATAAAACATGGCTATACCGTCTCTGGCACTTGGGGACAATTGACCGGTGAGGCGTTCCGCGTCAGCCATATGGGCCAATCTTGCTCGCCAGAATACCTGATCCCGTTTCTGTTGGGCATTGAGGATTTTGTGCGCACGGTGAAAGAAGTCGACGTGCCAGTGGGCGCAAGCCTGGATGGATTGACCTATCCTTACCCAAACGGACAGGGTTGACCCAGCCAGACGCGCGTGCTACACTGCTATGCAGATTGATAATCGATTTTGTTGCCGACAAATTTTGCAAGGAGAGCTCAGCTATGGCTACACAATTGATAGCGCCCCCCGCAGCGGCGGGCACGCCAAACGCCTGGCCGGTCCAGGGTCAATGGCGCTATGAGGATTATCTGCGTTTACCCGCTGACGGCCAGCGCTATGAAATTATCGAGGGAGTGCTCTACGTGGCAAACGCACCGGGATATGATCATCAGTTTACAGTTGCAAGGATCGCCTTTTTTCTTCAATTGTTTGTGACAGAGCGCAAACTGGGCATCATGCTTACTTCACTCTTTGAAGTGCATCTATCGGAAACTACGCGCCCAGTTCAGCCAGATGTATTATTTTTGACGACCGAACAACAGCCCCCACCTGGGTCTCAATTTGCTGCTGCCCCCACCTTGATTGTAGAAGTAATTTCACCCAGTTCGATCCGTCTGGATCGACAAATCAAGTTTGACGCGTACGAAAGAGCCGGTGTCGCCGAATATTGGCTGGCCGACCCCAGGACGCGTTCGGTCGAGGTCTATACGCTGGAAAATGGTGAATATGCGCTGCTCGGCCAATTTGCCGCCGATGAAGTAATCGAGTCTAGGGTTTTGTCTGGCATAGCGCTAGCAACGAGCAGTTTGTTTACTGCCTAACAACGATGTTTCTTACGCTTATCCACCCAGCAACTTAGGAGCAACCCCATGCGTAAAGCAATTAGCAGCGATAAAGCCCCCCGCCCACGCGGCCCCTATTCACCCGCTGTGATCGCCAGCGGCCCGATGGTCTATGTCTCTTCACAAGGCCCAATCGACCCGGCCACCGACCAGGTTGTTCCGGGTGGCTTTGCCGAACAGGCCGAACGCGTCTTCCAGAATGTGGGTGCGCTGCTCGAAGCGGCGGGCACATCGTGGCAACAGGCCGTCAAGGTAACCGTCGTCCTGGCCGATTTTGCCAACTTTGCGGCGATGAACGAAATCTATCTCAAGTACGTAAGTCCACCTTATCCGGCGCGCACCACCTTACAAGCAGCGATTGGCAGCAACGCCATTGGTGTGGATTGTATCGCGGTGCTGCCGGAAGAATAATACTTAGCCAGGACAAAAAACCTAACGCAAAGGCGCAAGGACGCAAAGAAAAATCAGCATCGCCTGCTTTGCGTCTCTGCATCTTTGCGCCTTTGCGTTAGGCTCTAAGGTTAATTTGCCTAGGAACTATTGTGGATCTAACGAAACTTGAAGCAGAGTTCCAGGCCCATCTTCATGATCCATCGCTCTGGGTCGAGACGAATCTGCAAGGTCGCGATGGCGCGCTGGATTTTACGGACTGGATCGAGAAGATCGCCCAAGTGCGGGGGCGCGATCCAGATTTTGCGGCTCTCCACCAACGGGCGCTGATCTTCAAAGCGCAATTAGAGGCCATCAACACGGAACTATTCCAACAATTCCGTCGCGCAGTCCAACAAGGCGAGTGGACGCGCCAGACATTGCGCGAGCAACTTCATCAATTTACCCCCTACTTGCCTGGCCCCCACCTTCAAGCCCATATCGGCTATGATGGATTAGATACCTTGGTTGCCGGCCTCTTTGAATTTGAGCCGCCGCCGCAGGCAACGCTCCAGTTAGACGACGAAATGGTCCATTATGAACCAACGCCGGCGCGTGCCATTTTAGACTTGATTGATCATGTTGGTTTTACAGCCCAGGATATTTTCTATGATCTGGGCGCCGGTCTTGGCCAGGTTGCGATGCTGGTCCATCTGCTAACCGGCGTGCAGGTGAAAGCTGTTGAGATCGAAACGGTCTTTTGTACTTACGCCCAACAGTGTGCGCAAGCGTTGGGGATACAAGGGGTTGATTTCATCAATGGCGACGCCCGCCATGTCGATTATGCAGACGGCACGATCTTCTATCTCTTTACGCCATTTGGTGGTGCGCTCTTACAAACCGTATTGGATAA
>JBBRVA010000509.1:0-6173 GCA_038247295.1 Caldilineales bacterium
CACGAAGCTGATTCGCGACATCCCCAGTGAATCATCGAACACAAGCGGGTTAAGCATGGGGGATGGCGCGCTCTGGCTGGCCGCCAACGGTCCCGCCACACTTTGGCGTCCCGCCCGCCCCGCCGATGCCCAATCTGGCCTAAGCGACATTTTCAAGGTCGATCCGCACACGGGAGAAACACTGGCGCGTTATCCACTGCCGGGTGGCGGTGGCACGCACGGGCTGGAATATGACAATTACGAACCGGGCATCATCTGGCTGACAACGCTCAAGAACCAAACCTTGAGCAAGGTGCGCATCGCCGATTGGAACGTGCAGCACGTGCTCGACTTGCCCTACAACCGCGCCCACGGGGTGGTGCGGGTGGAAGATGGCATCTGGGTGGTCCACACCGCCGATCGGGTGATCGTCAAGCTGGATGTGGAAAGCGGGCGCGAACTGGATCGCATCGACGTGCCCGAACCGTTGCCACAGCCGCATGGTCTCTCCATCTACAGCGAGGGCTTACTCTACTGCGATGCAACGTCTGGGTGGGTGGTGAAGATAACACTGTAAGTGGTAAGTAGTAATTGGTAAATATGGGACTAACCCACTTACCAATTACTACTTACCCCTTCTTCACCTGAATCCCAGCCAATTGCTCAAACACTTTCACCACGGCGGCGTCATCCTGGCGACCAAAGCCAGCGGCGGCGGCCATGAGGAACAACTGGTGGGCGGTAGCAGAAAGGGGCAGTGGGAAGCGTAATTCCTTGCCCGTTTCCAAGACAATGCCCAGATCTTTGACAAAGATATCGACGGCGCTCAGCGGCGTGTAGTCGCCGGCCAACATGTGCGGCACGCGATTCTGGAACATCCACGACGAGCCGGCACTGTTGCTGATCACTTCGTAGAGTTCTTGCGGATCAACACCGGCGCGCACGCCTAGCGCCATCGCTTCGGCGGCAGCGGCAATGTGCACACCCGCCAACAACTGATTGACCATCTTGACCGTAGAGCCTTGGCCACATTCATCACCCAAGCGGTAGACACGCGTCGCCAGCGCGGCGAGCACCGCTTCCGCCTTGGCAAACGCGCCGGGTGAGCCTGACGCCATGATGCTCAGTTCACCAGCAGCCGCCTTAATGACGCCACCGCTGACCGGCGCATCAAGCACGTCGAGTCCTCTTGCAGCCAGCCGGGCGGCAGTCTGGCGCGCAAACTCCGGCTTGACGGTGCTGCACATGATCACCAAGCTGCCGGTCGGCAAGGCGGCGGCGACGTCACCGACGCCAAAGAGCACCGCTTCCACTTGTTCGCTGCTCACGACCATCAGGATTAATATGTTGGCGACCTGGGCAGCCGCCGCGGCGGACAGCGCGCTTTGTCCACCCGCTTCGACCAAGGCTTGCCCGGCGGCGGGGTTCAGATCGAAGCCATACACCGGAAACCCCTGCCCGACCAAGTGGCGTGCCATACCCAGGCCCATCGCGCCCAGGCCGATAAAACCGACGGTTGGTTTTGACTCTGTTTGCATTTGCCTACCCCTCTTCCTCGGGTTTTACTAACAGTAATTCGGCCATGTCGTGCGCCAGGGCGTGGTGTTCACCGGCAATATCAATCAGTAACGGCCCGGCAAACGGCGTCCGTTTGAGCAGTGTCAGCGTGGCGTTCGGATAAAGCCCCAACGCGCCGAGATAGCTGAGCCGCTCCTGATCTTGCATCAAAACCTGCATCAACCGATAGGGGCGATTGAGTTCGGCCACACTTAAAGGCACCCCGGCAACCTTTTCGATGGTGCCATCTTTGCTGGGAATGGGGTCACCGTGCGGGTCGATGGTGGGGTTGTCCAGCGCCATAGCAATGGCATCTTCCAGCACCTCACTGAGTACATGTTCCAGCTTTTCGGCCTCCGCATGCACTTGATCCCAGGGTAGCTTCAATTTTTGGTGCAGATAAAGCTCCAACAGGCGGTGATGGCGCAAGACTTCTAGCGCCACACGTTCACCGGTAGTGGTCAATGTCACACTCTGATAAGGTTCGTACGCCACCAGTTCCAGTTCGGCCAGTTTCTTGACCATGTTGGTGGCCGAAGCAGGGGAAACATTCAGATGATTCGCCAACGCAGAATTATTTACTTCACCATCTTTGGCCGTAAGCAGATAGATTGCTTTTAAATAATCTTCGTGAGCCGGCGTTAAGACTTTTTCATTATACAAAGAATTTATTTTAGCCATGATTAAATTTTAACAAGCAGGGGAATAGGTGTCAAGTGACGTAATCTCTAATCTCCAATCTCTACTATCAGCTAATGGAGATTGGAGATTATGTTACTCTGGATGAAGTCATTATGTACAAAGTTCAATATCTTCGCACACTTTTTCACATAAGGATAAAAATTTGGGCTTCCAGCGATCATGTAAGTGGAGTGGATCGATCCACTGCAGACGCATCGGTTCGACTAACATCTGCCCCAAGTCGGCGGTTGGGTCGTCGAGCGCGCGTAGATGCATCTCGCGGCTGGAAAATTGGCCAAAGTGTTGGTAAGAGACCATCAAGGTGGGCACATGGGCGGCTGTTTCGTTGCACCAGCGCAACAGCTCATTGAAGAAGAGGCGCATCGGGTGATAACGACGGTGGACCGTGGGCGCCACCGTTACCAGCTGATGCCAGAAATCGCTATTGCCAAAGTTGCGCTCGCCTCTGCTCACCGTCAATTTATAGAGCGTGGCGAGGGTAACCGCCACACTCTCCAGCAGCCCACGTGTGGCCCCCAGATAGCCGATAAAAAATGAACGCGTCAGGATCGAGCCGCGCACATCGCTATCTTTGTCCAGACCATGGCGCTTGCGTGCATCTTCAATCAGAAAAGCATACATTTCAATATCAGCCAGGCGGCTACAGACCAACTCGGCCAGCATCACATGGACGTGGGTTGCGGCTACATTCGCTGCCGTAAAACGTTCCCCAAAATAGTCATCCAGTTTGATAAAGCAACTAGGCACCGTCTCTTCAGAAAGACGGTAGGCCGTGCGTTCATAAAAACGTGTTTTCATTAAATGTTCCAAAGTGGAGGTAAGGGTAAGCGGTAAATAGTAATTAGTAAATGGTAATTTGCGAGTCCTGGTCGTGGCATGTGGCTAGAATACCGCACTTACCACTTACTATTTACTAATTACTTTCTTTCACTCTCCGACGCCATCCCCACCCGCAGCCAGTAATAGTGGAGCGCGCCCCCGGTGAACAAACCTACCGCCAGTTTGACAGGCCAGGGCAGCGCGCTGGGGCTGATAAAGCCTTCGATCAGGCCGGCAAGCACCAAGAGCGGCACACAGCCAAGGATGATGCGCACGCTCAACTGTCCACGCTCGATCAAGGCCGCGCGCCGGCTCTGCAAACCGGGGCGGATCAGACCATCACCCATGTAGAGGCCGCAGCCCCCCGCCACGAAAATGACGCTGAGTTCGATAAAACCGTGGGCGACGACAAATTCACCCAGACCAAGGCTGAGGCCATGATATTGCAACAGACCAAAGATCGCACCCAGATGTAGCCCGTTACTCAGCACAATCCAAGCGCTAAAGAGCCCAGCCGTGATTCCGCCGGCAAAAGTGAGAAAGGTGACCTGAATATTGTTTGTCAAGATAAAACTCGACGCCGCCGAACGCACACTAGGCGCGATCTCCGTCCACAGACGGCCTTCCTCCACCTTGCTGACCAAGTCGGCAATGCCTGGCCCTTCGAGCACATAAATCAGAGCTGGATTGCGCCAAACCAGCAGAAAGGTGAGCAACGCCGGCAACAGAAATAGGCCAAAGGCGAGGGTAGTATAGGGCAGCAAGTCGCGGTATAATTGCGGAAACGTCTGTCGATAAAAATCGATCAGATGGCGACGACGCAGCGGTTCACCCTGGTAGATGTGGGCATGCGCCCGCCCGACCAAGCCATTAAGATAGACGGTGACGCGCTGGCTGGGAAAATCGCGCTGCGCCAGCGCAAGATCAGCTGTGGTCGCCTGATAAAGCCGGCCCAATTCTTCCAGATCACGCGCCGAAAGGCTACGTACATTCTTTTGCGTACGCTTTAATAGCGTATCCAATCGCTCCCAGGCCGGTTTGCGTTGGTGGAGAAATGTGTCTAGGTTCATAATTCAATGTCATGATGCTAAGGCATTGTAGGTGCGGTTTGTAACCGCACGTTCGTACGGAGAGTTAGACTGCCCATGTGCGGTTACAAACCATCATTGGTTCTCTGCACGAGATCGTGCGGTTACAAACCGCACCTACAATATAAACGAGTGCGAAAGCGACACATGAGCAATTCATCTGACTTTCTGCGTGAAGAGTATACCATTGACACCCCGGAAAATGTAACCTTTGGCTACGAAATTGCGGGCATTGGCAGCCGCTTTATCGGTGCGCTGGTGGATAGCATCATTCTCGTCGTGAGCCTGATGCTGCTCAATATCATCTTGGGCGTTGTCCTGAGTGTGACAGGCGATGTGGAAAGCCTTTTTCTGGGTGAAGAAAACGAAATTAGCTGGTGGGGTGGCCTGGTGTTGGCGATCTATACCTTGCTCAATTTTGGCCTGATCTGGGGCTACTATATTCTCTTCGAGTTGCTGTGGAACGGACAGACGCCGGGCAAACGAGTGGCAAAAGTGCGCGTCGTACGCATGGATGGCAACCCCGTTGGTTTTATCGAAATTGTCGTGCGCAATCTGGTACGAATTATCGATTTTCTGCCCGGCGCCTACGGCATTGGCCTGGTGACCATGTTTTTCAACCGCCAAGCCCGCCGCCTGGGTGATTTTGCCGCCGGCACTTTAGTGATCAAAGAACGGCCAGAGGTGGGGCTGGAGAGTCTGGGCCGCCGCGCGATCTCTGCCCGGCCCGCGCGCATTGACGTCGCGTCTGACACACCAGGGCTGGCCGCCCCGCAGTTCCCCAATCTGCACCGCCTTTCCGCTGCCGACATCGACTTGGTGCAGGATGCGTTGAATCGTTATAGCGCGGGCAAAGCCGACGGTTATCTATTGCGCCGGCTGGCGGTTGCCCTGGCCGCCAAGCTGGAAATGCCCGACCCAGCACAGGATTGGCGGCGCTTTTTGAACGCCATCGCCGATGCCTATCGCCAGGCGGGACAGAGTTAATCCGGACGTTACGGTCAGCAAGACTTTTCCTCAAACCAACACTACTATGGACGCGGATGGACGCGGATAAACGCGGATCAAAAACTGAAAGATCCGCGTTTATCCGCGTCCAAAAATTTGCTCTATTCGCCGTTACTCTTGAACGATCAGCGGCAGATAAGTCTGCTCCGACAATTCGACCTGCTCGATGTGCGTGGGCAACGTTGTGCCGTCGGGGTTCGCCACCGCCACGCTTTGCACGGTGAGCAGTGGCGCCGCCAGCGCTTTGCCTTGGGTAAAGAGCACCTCGCCCACACTCACGGTTCCTGTCTGGCCCGCTGGGGAGACCATGCTAAAACGCACGACAGCGGCTTCTGGATCAACGCTACACGTATCTAGTACACTTGGGCGGAAATAACCATACTATTCTCCGGTGAATCAGTAGGACAGTGAGACAGTACAAACACTGTTCTACTGTCCTACTGATTCACTGTCTTACTTACGCCCAAGTGTACTAGATCAAATTGCGCCACCGGATCGGATTGACAGGTCACTTCCCCCGGCCAGGTCGGATCATAGTTGAGCACGACTGATGCCGCTCCCACCCTGGCCGTCGTATCAATGTTTACCCGGGTACGCCTATTTCTAGTCGATTCAGATAGGGCTTTATCCACCGTAACGACAACGGGCGCGGCACTGGCACTTGTGGACTGCGCCGCTTGGATGCCCTCCACGCCTGGGCAGAATTTATTCGTCAACCTGATACTACACTGCAAGGTAAGCAGCGCGTCAATCGCGTTGCACGCCCCTTCGCCACTGACATCACAAGCATAGCTGTAGAGCGTGCCATCGGGCAGCGGCAATTGCGCACTGGATGTGCGTAAACGAACATCGTATTGCAACATAAAGAGCGCATCGGCGGCGTTGGTCTGCGCATCGCAGGTGACATCCCCCACCGCGCACGTCACAACATCGGTTGCGGACGGGTTGGCTGCCATCCAATCGCGTGGGATCAGGCGGAAGCCGTTCCAGTGCGCATGCATATAGGGCTCGTCTTCATCA
>JBBRVA010000510.1:0-6171 GCA_038247295.1 Caldilineales bacterium
ATGGTGGCCACGGGGCGCCTTTCTCCGGTTTATAGCTTGACGGAAGGGCTGAGCAACAAGCGCATCCGCAATATTATCCGCGACGTGGTAGAGGGCTATGCCCATTTTGTGCCGGACCCACTGCCCAAGGCGCTACGCGATGAGTATCAATTAGTGGATCTGCCCACTGCGCTGCAACAGATCCACTTTCCCGACAGCCATGAGCAACTTGCTGCGGCGCGCAAACGGTTGGCGTTTGAGGAATTTTTCTACGTACAATTGGGCGTACAACAGCGCCGGCATGAACTGCAACAGAGCCAGGGGCTAGCCTTACCGAGCGACCCAGCGTTGCTAGCGCAATTTACAGCAGCGTTACCTTTTGCGCTTACGGGCGCCCAAGTGCGTGTACTAGACGAGATCGCCCACGATCTACAGCGCACGGTGCCCATGACCCGTTTGGTTCAAGGCGATGTGGGCAGTGGCAAGACGGCTGTGGCCGCCGGCGCGATGTGGATTGCCGCCCTCAACGGCGCACAGTCGGCGCTGCTTGCCCCGACCCAGATTTTGGCTGAACAGCATTATCGTGGCATTGGCAATCTGCTGCGCCAATTGACCCGCCCGGATGGCACGCCGCTGGTTGTGGAATTGCTCACCGGTCGCGTCACCGGCGCCGAGCGCGAACGTGTGTTGGAAGGGCTACGAGCGGGCAGCATTGATGTTGTGGTCGGCACGACAGCCTTAATTCAAGAACAGGTGGAATTTAACAACCTGGGCTTTGCTGTGGTCGATGAGCAACATCGTTTTGGCGTGGAGCAGCGCGGCGCATTGCGCAGCAAAGCTGCCCTCCAGCCCCATCTGCTCGTTATGAGCGCCACCCCTATCCCGCGCAGTCTGGCCCTGACCATCTACGGTGATCTGGACGTAAGTGTGATCGACGAGATGCCGCCTGGCCGTATTCCGGTTAAGACCAAGCTGTTTCGACCTACTGAACGCGAACGGCTCTATAGCTTTTTGCGCCGTGAGACTAAGGAAGGTCGCCAGGCCTTTATCATTTACCCTTTGGTCGAAGAGAGCGATAAATTAGATGTCGGCGCGGCTGTGGAAGAGCACGCGCGTCTGGGCCAGGAAGTCTTTCCCGATTTGCGGTTGGCACTGTTGCATGGCCGCATGAGTGGGGCGGAGAAGGACGAAACCATGCGTGCTTTCGCCGCTGGCGAGTTCCATGCCCTGGTGAGCACTAGTGTCGTCGAAGTTGGCATCGATGTGCCCAACGCCTCGCTGATCATTATCCAAGATGCTGAACGTTTTGGTTTGGCCCAGTTGCACCAATTTCGCGGGCGCGTCGGGCGTGGACAGCACGCCAGCTATTGCGCCCTGGTCAGCAAAGCCGAAGGACCAGATGCCGAAGAGCGGCTGCGGGCTTTGGAAGCGACGAACAACGGCTTCGAATTGGCCGAGAAAGACTTAGAATTGCGCGGCGCGGGCGACTTCCTGGGCACGCGTCAGAGCGGTCTGCCTGAACTACGCATTGCCCACCTAAGCGACATTGCTACACTTAGCCTGGCGCGTGAAGCTGCGCAAAACCTTTTTGCTCGCGATCCTAACCTGGCCCAGTATCCACAGTTGGAAAAGCAAGTGCAGCGCTTCTGGCGCGGCGAAGGCGATGTGAATTAAGCTTAGGGAAGGGTTATCGACCATTACTAGAGACCGGACAAAAGACCCAGGACAAAGTGTAGGATTGACAGGTACTAAGCTATTCATGTAAAATTATCGAAGCCAAGTACTGCGTTGGTTTCGATAAAGGAGAAACAAGCATGAGTATGCCACAAATTGAACCGGTGACAAGTTTATCCAAGGACTATAAAGTAGTTTTTGGTAAGTTAGTGGACGGGCCAGTTTTTCTGGCTCAACGATCACGCCCGGCAGCCGTGCTACTCTCTGTCGATGAATACAAAGCCTTGCTAGAACGCCTGGAGTACTTAGAAGATTTGGCCGAAGTCTATAAAGGCAAATGGCTGCTTGCCACAGGCCAGGAGAGTATGACGCGACTGACTGACGAGGAGATTGCCGAGTGGGCAGGCAAGCCAAATGCTGTACTGGCTTGATATCCCTTCGCATGTTAGACGTCAGATTGAAAAATTACCCAATCATGTGAGACCCCGAGTGCAGCAGGCTATTGTTGCATTGAGAGATAACCCCAAGCCCAAAGAGGCAAAAGCATTAGACAACGAACTTGCCGGTTACTACCGAATTCGGGTTGATATCTATCGGATTGTTTATAGCATCAATGAAGATACTGTGACGATTGCTATTATGCGTGTAGCAAAAAGAGATAATAACACGTATACAAATTTACGATGATCCGTACCTGCTCTCTTGATCATTAGCAAAAAAGCCGAGTTTCCGTTCGCAACGGAAACCCGGCTTTCTGTTTTTCTCGGCTAGATACCTGGATTTTGATGGGCGAAGTACAACGATTTGAAAAATCGTTGTACTTCAATCGGCCATTATCCCCGCTGTTCCATCGGCACATAGTCGCGCTCATCCGCACCGAGATAGATCTGCATGGGGCGCGCAATGCGTTGTTCGCTGTCGCCCACCAGTTCACACCACTGGGCCAGCCAGCCGGGCGCACGGCCGAGGGCAAAGAGCACGGTAAACATATCGGGGGGAAAGCCCATCGCCTGGTAGATGATGCCACTGTAGAAATCGACATTCGGATAAAGATGGCGTTTGATGAAATATTCGTCGTTGAGGGCCACCTGTTCCAGCGCTACGGCAATATCGAGCAGTGGATTGCTGCCAGTTACCTCAAAAACATCGTAGGCCACCTTCTTGATCAGGCGCGCACGTGGGTCGTAGCTCTTATAGACGCGATGACCAAAACCCATCAGGCGGAACTCACCCTTTTTCACCCGCTCGACATATTCTGGCACCCGCTTAACATCGCCAATCTCGCTCAGCATCTTGATCACCGCTTCGTTGGCGCCGCCGTGGCGTGGTCCAAAGAGGGCGGCCGCCGCGCCAGCCATTGCACTGTAGGGGTCTGATTGCGAGGAACCGATGCCACGCATGACAGCCGCCGAACAATTTTGTTCGTGGTCGGCATGGAGGATAAAGAGCACATCCAGCGCCTTGGCCAGCACCGGATTTACCTGGTATTCGTTCTGGTTCATATAATCGAGCATGTAGAGAAAATTGCTCGTGTAATCCATGTCGCTGCTTGGATAATTGTACGGGCGCCCAATGCGGTGGCGATAGGCAAAGGCGGCCACGGTGGGCAGCTTGCCCAAGATGCGTAAGATCTGCTTGTGGCGGCCCTGTTCATCCTCGACTTGGCGCGCGTCTTTGTGCAGCGTACCCATAATGGCCAGCGCGCCGATCATCATGCCCATCGGGTGGGCGTCGTAGCGAAAAGTCTGCACCATGCGTTTCAAATCTTCATGCACCATTGTGTGGTGCATCACATCGTGGATCCATTTTGTCAGCGCCGGCTTGTCGGGCAATTCGCCATAGATCAGCAGATAGGCTACTTCTAAAAATGTGCTCTGCTCAGCCAGTTGCTCGATTGGATAGCCCCGATAGCGCAAGATGCCCTTGTCGCCGTCGATGTAGGTGATTGTGCTTTTGCATGCTGCCGTGTTGCCAAACCCTGGGTCATAGGTCATCAGACCAAAGTCATCGGCATCGACTTTAATCTGGCGCAAATCCAAGGCTTTGATCGTATCGTATTCAATTGGGATTTCGTACGAGCGACCGGTGCGGTTGTCCGTAACAGTTAAGGTATTTTTGCTCATGAAGACTCCTCATGCGAGTTGCGAGTTGCAGGTTGCCAATGATGGCAATGGAATGATGATTGATCGGTCATTAACCCTGCAAATTAAACGGGGTTGGGCAAAGGCTGTCCCTGCACACCAGCGAGCAAATTGTCGGTGGCCATCTGCGCCATTTTTGTGCGGGTGGCAATCGACGCACTGCCGATGTGGGGCAAGACTACACAGTTGGGCAGCGTAAGCAGAGGATGGTCTGTCGGTAGTGGTTCAGGCGTGGTGACATCTAACCCGGCGGCGGCAATTTCCCCACTCACCAATGCCGCGTAGAGGGCGTCTTGATCGACAACCCCGCCCCGCGTCGTGTTGACCAAAATGGCCGTAGACTTCATTTTGCGCAAAAAGGCGGCATTGACAAGATTCTGGGTGGCGGCATTGAGCGGACAATGGAGCGAGACAAAATCGCTCTCGGCCAGCAACGTATCTAGATCGACATATTGAGCCTGCAGCGGACTAGCCACATCTGGCTTGGGCGCGCTGCCGCTGTAAAGGAGTCGGCAATCAAACCCCGTCAGCCGGCGGGCCACCGCGGCGCCAATCCGCCCTAACCCGACAATGCCCACCGTGCTGCCATACAGATCGCGGCCGGTCATCCATTCCGGTTTCCAAGTGCTCCATTCGCCACTCTTTACAGCTTCGATCGATTCGGGCAGCCGGCGTGCCGTAGCCAGGAGCAACGCCAGCGTCAGATCGGCGGTGGTGTCGGTGAGCACGCCAGGCGTGTTGCCAACAAGAACATTGCGTGCTTTGCACGCAGCAACGTCCACATGATCGTAGCCGACCGACATCGTGCTAACTACGCGTAACCCGGGGCCAGCAGCATCCAACACGGCCGCATCGATCCGGTCGGTGATCAGGCAGTAGAGACCATCCATGCCGGCAATCCATTCCAGTAAGGTTGCGCGCGGGATCGCATCGTCAGAATCCCACTGCTGTATATCACAGGTCGCTTGGATGGGGGCCAGCGCGGTCTGGTTGATGCGGCGGGTAATGAGCACTTTAGGTTTAGACATAGCGGGTTCCATTTTTGATTTACGATTTTTGATTTACGAAGTAGACAAACTACATCGTAAATCGTAAATCAAAAATCGTAAATCGTAAATTATTCTTTATACCAATAATCTACATAGCGTCCGGCCAGCGCCACAGGGACGCGCGCGACCATACGCGTGCCGGTTTCGGTGTGCTCTTCGCGGTCGACTGAGCCATGCTCATGGATCAGCGCGACCAATTCGCCGTGGGCGTAAGGAATCAGGACATCGAGGGGAGCCATGTGGCTGCGCAACACTTGTTCAATTTTATTGCGCAACTCCTCGAGCCCTTCACCGGTAAGGGCGCTAACGGCCACCGCATTCGGATATTCTTCCAGCGCTGTTTGCAGGCGGGCGATGGCTTCGGGGTCACTCTGGTCGATGCGATCTACTTTGTTCAGCGCGGTGATCACGGTTTTGTCACCAGCCTCCAACTCTTCCAACACTTCTTCCACGGCGGCGACCTGTTCGTCCATGTTGGGGTGTGAAAGATCGACGACATGGATCAAGAGGTCAGCTTCGGTTACTTCTTCGAGCGTGGCGCGGAAGGAGGCCACCAACATCGTGGGTAGTTTTTGGATAAAACCGACCGTGTCGGTGAGCAGCGCGGTATGGCCGTTGACCAGTTCGATGCGCCGCGTTGTTGGATCAAGCGTGGCGAAGAGGCGGTCCATGGCCAGCACATTGGCATCGCTTAACGCGTTGAGCAAAGTACTTTTGCCTGCATTTGTATAGCCAACCAGCGCAAGAACAGAGTTGGTTGACTCGCGGCGATTGCGGCGATACTGGGTGCGGTATTTGCTGATCTCCTCTAGTTGGCGCTTTAGAAAGGATATGCGCCGGCTAATCTCGCGGCGGTCGACTTCGAGCTGCGTTTCACCAGGACCACGGACGCCGACGCCACCACTGGCGCCACCGGCGCGACCGCCGGATTGGCGCGCAAGGTGAGTCCACGCGCGGGTAAGCCGGGGGAGTCGGTATTCGTACTGGGCCAACTCTACCTGCACCGCACCTTCTCGGGTACGCGCATGGCGAGCAAAAATGTCCAAGATCAACGCCGTGCGGTCGATTACTTTGATCTCTTCGCCAAAGACCTTTTCCAACTCGCGCTGTTGGCGCGGCGAAAGCTCTTCATCAAAGAGAACTACATTGGCGTTTAGTTCGGCGACAACGCCGGCTAACTCTTCGACCTTACCCGAGCCGATCAGCGTCGACGGTTCGGGCCTGTTCAAGCGCTGCGTCAACTGCCCTACTACGACTAGCCCAGCCGTATCGGCGAGCAGGGCGAGTTCGGCCAACGAGTCTTCCAGGGTTAACAGGCCGGGTGATGA
>JBBRVA010000511.1:0-6161 GCA_038247295.1 Caldilineales bacterium
GGCTACAAGGTGGCCATTTGTCAGCGTGATATTGCCATCTATGGGGCGGTCCTGCTGGCAGGGCTACTCTTTGGCGTAGTGCGGCAGCGGCTGAATGCGTTGACCCTCTGGCTCTATGCGCTTTTGTTGCTCCCGATGGCGCTCGATGGCGGCACCCAGCTTTTCGGTTTGCGCGAAAGCAATTGGCTCCTTCGCTCCCTAACCGGTGCGATCTTTGGTGTCGCTTCGGTTTGGTTGGCCTATCCCTACATTGAAGACGCCATGCAGGAAGTGATTGAAGGCGAAACTCAACGTCAACAGCCGGCGTCAACGGCATAGTAAATCATACATACAGCAGCACAATCATGCGTGGCCAGTTTTACAAATTACACAATCCAAATTACCCAGTACGAATTACGTTGTACTACCCACCTATAAATTCGACAAAAACCATTTGTTAAGCTATAATAATCGCTTGTGAAATCGTAGCCTGTCCTCTCAATTGTGCTGCGTTTCTCGCCCGAATATTCGTGTGCGTAGCGCCAGAGCACGTACTAGATAATTGAATACAAAGCCCTTTTGGGCATGGATCAGAAAAAGTTGGAGATAAGAATCAATGGCGAACATTAAATCAGCCGAGAAGCGTAATCGTCAAAGTAAGAAGCGCCAGGAACTCAATCGAGCTTGGCGGGGCGGTTCACGCACAGCCGTCAAAAAGGCGCGCACAGCAATTGAGAGCGGGGCACAAGATGCAGTCGAGAGCCTGCGCATGGCAGTCCACGCACTAGACAAAGCAGCGAAAAAAGGCATCATTCACAAGAACAATGCGGCCCGCCGCCAGAGCCGCCTGATGAAGGCTTTGAATAAGGCCGCGGCCTAAGCTGCACAGCTCAGGTTCATCAGGCCAGTACAGCGTTTATAAGTAAAAGGGAAGCGAGTTAACTCGCTTCCCTTTTTTGCGTTCATTGCTTGCGCTATAGGTCAGCGCTTGCTGACAAGCGGCAGATAGATGATGCGGCCGGCGATCGGCGCCGTATTGCTCAGCGGGGTCAGTGTTGCGTCGGAATCTGTTGCTGTGTCTGGATCATCGGAGCTTAGGTTGCCGGCGCTGCCTGTCACGCCGTTCAGAAAGGTAACCGTCGCCTGACTGACAAGCCGACTCCCAGTCGCGTCTGCGTTGACCTTTACTTGGAAGCTGATGGTAACTCCTGAACCACCCGGCAACGGTGAGCTCAAGTCTACCTTAACGGCGTCATCACCAGCGGTGTTACCAGTGATAACCTGACCTCGATCCGTGCGTACGCTGCCAGCAACCAGGGCGGAATTAGCATCTGGTCTGTTCTCAATCAAGATATTGGTGACCGGTTCTGGGCTCAAATTCTCGACGGTCAGGCGATAGAGCAGCGTATCACCAGGTGACACCTGACTGTCAGCATCAAAGTCAATTAGCAAATAGTCCACCAATGTTACACGAAGCGCCGAGTTCGAATTAAAATGAACGATAGGCGTTGTGTCACCACTGGTGTTATCAGCCAAGTTAGCATCAACGCCAAGGCTACCATCGTCATGAATGGTGGCCTGATTCGTCACTTGAACGACATCCCGGCTAACCTCTGGGTTTACCTTCACCGCAAATTTTGCCGTGCCACTTGCACCGCTTGCTAGATTGCCAACGCGATAGGTGCAAATGCCAATGGTACAAGTCCAACCAGGCGAACTATTAGCGGCATCAAAACCAGTATTGGTTGGGATGGCGTCTTCGATCACAATGCCAGCGGCAGGCCGGCTGCCCAGGTTAGTATAATTTAACATATAAACTACTGTGCCATTCGGTGCAACGGTTAGGCCACCATCATCCGCAGTAAGGCTCAGGTCGGGCGCACGATTGATTGTGGTCACATCAATGCTATCATCAAGCGTAGGTGCACCACTCTGCCCAATTAATACTTGATTGGTAATTTGGGTGACATCAACCGGCAGGATCTCATTTACTTTCACAGTAAAGGGCAGTGAACCCGTCTGGCCTTCCCCTAGGCTGCCTACCGTATGTTTACAAACGGTAGCGGCTGGCGCACCAAAGGTGCAATTCCATTGGGTTGTATCCCCAACAAAGGTGGTGTTGTCTGGCACCGTTTCGATGATTTCCAGATTATTGATTACCTGGTTACCATTATTGGCATAACTGATCGTATAGACAACATCGCCACCAGGCTTTGCGCTTGCGCCACCATCATCTTTAACGATTGAAATGTCTGTATCGATATCTGCTGGCGTCTTTTCGGTAGCTGTCGCAGCGCTGGCTGTCCGATCATCACCAATCGTAGCCGTGTTTACGATCTCGGTGGTGTTCTCTGGTAAAGGGTTTTGCACGCGCACGCGAAACTGAAGCGAACCCTTCCCGTTGCCGCCCGCCAAATTACCGACGGTAAACTTGCATGGTGTACCTGCCAAACTACCATCAGCACAGCTCCACGCCACATCAGGCATCGCCAAGAAAGTGGTATTGGGCGGTACTGTTTCATTGATCACGACATTGGTCGCGTCTTGGTTACCGGTATTGGTGTAAACCAGCGTATAGACAAGCACCTTGCCGGGTTCGACTACGACACCGCCATCGCTTTTCCCAATCAGCAACTTAGGTGCGGCGATGACTGGCGTAGTATCGCTGGCAGTGGCGGCAGTAGGGGTATTGCTATCGCCAATCGAGGCCGTGTTGCTCAACTGTGTGACACCGGCATCCAAGCGAGGGTTCACCTTGACAGTAAATGTGACAAAAGTATCCTTATGCGCCTCCACATAAGGGATCAGCCGGGTGCATTTGGTACCGGCCGGAGCGCCTGCTGTGCAGTTCCAACTAGCTGGGCCAGAAAAGGTAGTGTGCAATGGCACTGTTTCTGTCAGAAGGACATTGCTAGCGCCACCATTGCTGTTGCTAGTAGCGGTCAAGATATAGTTAAGATCACTACCGGGGCGAGCAACGTTGCCGCCATCACTTTTGGTTAAAGCAAGTTGAGCCGGTATTCGCGTGTTGGTAATGGTGCAGTCGATGGTGTCGCCCGGTGCAACTTTAATTTCCCAGTGGCCGTCGGATTTAAGTGTGGCAGCCAGTGGGTCGACCCCTTTTGTACAGGTGATGCTTTTTTCATAATCTGACAAAACTGTGCCGGCTTTTGCTTTTTCTTTGATACTATAGGTGCCAGATGTAAGATTATGGAACAACTGGATGCCGTCAGGATTAATCTGTGTATTAGTAACGACAATTGTAGTATCAAACAACAGTTCGAAAGCGCCCGGATCACCTGCAGGTAGCAAATTCTTGTGTAGTTTGATTGTTGTATCCGGCACCGTACCGCCTTCGGCCCGAGCGGTCTGCTCGACAAAAAGCGGGAGCGCTACTATCATAAAAAACAACAGCCACCAGATTAAATTTCTTTTAGATTTTTCCATCGTAGGCACAAATTCTCCAGGCATCTCCGATTCCTTTCCATCATCCAGTATTGCGTCTTTGAGTACGATGATGGTTGCAGATAAACGCATTGTTTTAAAGACAATAATTTAACAACAATAGACCCTTAACAATAGAGTTCGCTCATCCGCCCGAGCGTGCAAACCCACTAATTGCACAACGGCAAAACACCGGTCTGTACATTTTCGGCTAATGAGCTATAGATTCTGTCTATTGTCTAGGATTGCCACGTTATAATGTAGCTATTATTTAACCCATAGCCCTATATTGTTGAACCCACGCCAACTGATTCACGCAATTTGCCCAAATTCTTCGATAATAAGTAATTTTATAGTATAATGAGCATATTTAAGCTGCCAATCGCCTTACAAAATAATTGGGGTTGGCAAGCGAGCAAAAAATGAATTTTATCAAAATCATCGCAAGTCGCGAAGGATTCGGCCAAAAATAACGATTAATAATATTATTGCTTATAATATATTTTTATTATCGCCGTTCACTTTGCTGACTATCATAAATGCTGACTGCCATTGAGGTCCGCAGATGGCGAAGTGAACGGCGATTTTTCTATTCAAATTTGGACAGCAACCCTGATGGCTCCGAAATCAATTAAACGTATTGGCCAGTTTCAAATCCAAGAAGAGATCCGGCGGGACGAATTTTCGATTACTTACCACGCCACCGATACCCATAGTAAGCAAGAACGAGCCCTGAGGATTCTCGCACCAGACTACGAGCGTGATCCCCTTCACTCTTTGCGATTTATGATGGAGGGGCAATCGGCCATCGGCTTGCGGCATAGCAACATTATTGAAGTCCACGAAGTGGGGAAAAGTGACAGCCATCATTATATGGCCACTGATCTTGTCCACGGTGTGACATTGCTCAATTTGTTAATTCGGCGTAATCGGTTACTTTCCCCGGCCGAGATAAGCGATCTGACGCAGCAGCTTGCTGCCGGGTTGGACCACGCCCATGCGCGCGGGTTTTTACATCTGGACCTCAACCTGCGCAATATTTTGATCACAGAAAATAACCGCATTCTGCTCAGCGATTTTGGTCTGGGTGTTTTCAGCCGAACCGCAGCAACCAATGGTGATGGCGACAACCCTGGTGGCATGATCACTGCCTTTATGTCACCCGAGCAAGTGCGGGGCGATGCGGAGATTACGCTGCGCGCCGATGTTTATAGCTTGGGGGTAGTGGTCTATGCACTATTAGCAGGCCGCTTACCTTTTGAGGCCAAGGATCAGGCGACGTTGCGGCGCCAAATTCTAGAAGAGGAGCCCCCAGCGCCGGAATCGCTGAATCCCTTGTTGCCATCCAATCTGGCGGAAGTGATCAAGAGTGCGCTGGCGAAAGACCCAAATCTGCGTTACACCAGCGCGGGAGAATTTGCTACCGCCCTCACGCGGACCATGCTGTGGGGCAGTGGCACCGCGTTGGCTGTTTGGTCGGCTAACGGGCCAGATCTAGCACCGGAAGCGCCACATGCCGCCTTACTGGAACCGTTACAAGCCACGGTTCAACGCCCAGCAGCACGCGCCAAGCCACGCGCACCCATTATGCTCGGTATTGGTCTCTTGACCCTCATTGCGCTCTTTGTCGTAGTTTTATATGCCAGACCGGATCTGATGCGGCAATTGACCGTTGCAAACGTCATCCCCACTGATCCAGCGGGTACAAGTGAAGCGCCAGCCATCGCAGATAACAATAATCAGGCGGCGTCCGGCCAGGTAGTCACGACTACCGCCACCATTACAGCTACCTCTACCATTACAGCCAACATCACCGCCGGTACAAATTTGTCTGTGACACAAAATGGCGCCGCAAGTATCGCCCAAGCAGATAACCCACCCACGGCGACCCTATCTTCGACACCAGTCACAGTGACAGTAGGTGTGACGACACCAGAAATTTTGGCGACGCCGATCAGTGCAGCAGTTGTCATAACGGCCAGTATTCCAACGACAGCAACTGCGACAGTAGAGCCAACCGCCACACCGGTACCGCCCACAGCGACAGAGACGCCAACAGTGCTGCCGACTGCGACCAACACCAATTCACCAATGCCGACAGCGACACCGACAGCACTGCCACCTACGGCGACTTTTACGCCGGTGCCGCCAACAGCAACCAATACGTCTATCCTGCCGACAGCGACGAATACACTGGCGCCTACAGCAACGAATACGCCTGTACCACCGACCGCGACAAATACATTTGTGCCAACTGCGACAGCCACAAATACAGCCGTGCCACTAACCAATACGCCAGTGCCGACTAGCACAAACACAGCCGTGCCACCCACAGCAACAGCGACCAATACTGTCGCGCCGACGAATACACCGGTACCACCTACCGCGACCTTTACGCCTGTGCCGCCAACAGCCACAAATACACTGACACCCACGGCAACAAATACGCCTGTACCACCTACTGCAACGAACACCGCCGTGCCGCCAACCAATACGCCGCGGCCAACCAGCACAAACACAGCCGTGCCACCTACGGCGACGGCGACCAATACCGTCGTTCCGCCAACTAATGCGCCGACGCCGACAAACACAAATACGGCCCGACCACCGACCGCGACAGCCACGAATACCGCCGTACCGCCAACTAATACGCCGCTGCCAACCAGCACAAACACAGCCGTGCCACCCACCGCGACGGCCACGAATACCGCCGTACCGCCAACTAATACGCCGCTACC
>JBBRVA010000512.1:0-6152 GCA_038247295.1 Caldilineales bacterium
CGCGCGATTGCAAAGTGCAAATGATCATTGTGCAAGATGGGGCACCGGTGAGTGGTGAACCATTCTTGACCGGCTTCCGCGACAATGAGCAACAGGATTGCGGCGACGCCTGGGGTCGTCCCGCCGGTGATGCGGTCGGCGCCAATGGCGAGCTGTTTGTCAGCGATGACCAGAATGGCAATGTCTACCGTGTTGTCTACGTAGGCGAGTAAATAAAATGGGTAATGGGTAATGGCAATGAAGGTTTGTTCGTCGACGAGATCGCCCTCATTACCCATTACCCATTACCCATTATTCAACGCTTGATCCAAATCTTGGCACAAATCCTCGGCATCCTCAATCCCGATCGAGACCCGGAAAATCCCCTCACCAGCAAACTGTTTAAGGCTCGCCAGTTGGTGCGCATTCAAGCGGAATGACGAAGCCTGTAAATCGGCAGTCGCCATGTAGAAGATTAGGCTGCGGTGGTGGCCTAATGAAACGGCGTAATGAAAAACCTGTAGGCGGTCGGCCAATTGGCGCGCCATCGCCCCTCCATCTGCCACCTGAAAGGTGAGCATGCCGGAAAAATTCTCCATCTGCGCCTGCGCCAAAGCATGTTGCGGATGCGAAGGTAAACCAGGATAGATCACGCGCTTGACCTGGGGATGATTTTCTAAAAAGTGCGCCACTTGCAATGCGCCTTCGGCGTGAGCGCGCATCCGCAGCGGCAGCGTCGCCATACCGCGCATAATCAGCCAGGCATTAAAGGGGCTGAGAATACCGCCCGTGCGCACCGCCACCTTCTGGCGCAACGGCTCGATCTGCTCGGCGCCCCCAAGCAGCGCCCCACCCACCGCATCGCCATGCCCGCCCAGATATTTGGTCAGCGAATGCAGCACAAAATCGGCCCCCAGGGCTAGCGGACGCGTGGCCACCGGCGTGGCAAAGGTCGAATCGACCGCCAACGGTGCGCCGGCTGCATGCGCCAACGCAGCCACAGCGCGGATATCGGTCAAACGCAGGATGGGATTACACGGCGTTTCGGCGTAAACCAGCCGCGTATCAGGCGTAATTGCCGCGGCGACGGCGTCCAGATCCGACATATCGACTTTGGTGATACGAATGCCTAAGCCCGGCAGCAGATCATTGGTCAGCTCAGCAGTCGCGGCGTAGGTCACATCGCTGATCACCAGATGGTCGCCGCTGCGCAACAGGGCGAAGAAGAGCGCACTGATTGCCGCCATGCCGCTGCCAAAGGCAACCGCCGCTTCGGCTCCTTCCAGCGCGCAAAGCTTCTGTTCCAACTGGCGCACGGTTGGGTTGCCCCAGCGCGTGTAAAAGAAAGGCGCGTCCGCCGGCAACCCCTCGACCGAAAAATTTGCCTCGGGATCGGCCAAATAAGTCGTCGACATGACCAGGTTGGGCGCCGACGCGCCGGTATTCGGATCGGGTAATTCGCCCGCATGCACGGCTTTGGTGCGCAGGCCATAGGTATTGTCAGGTGATTTTTTCATTGCTTTCCTCATACTGTTGCCCAGCTTCGAGAGGATCGGACGCGTGACCCTCAGTATTTTTGCAGCGTCAGTTATCGATAATTCTAGATCCGTAAGACAGCAATTCTGGTGTGATGAGGCTAGTCTGGAAGAAGCCTTTGGTGTTTATATAGGAGTTATGATGGGATTAGAATGGCATAACGCTCATCTTGTGCAAGCCAAGCCAGATCAAAGTCACCGATGGAAACCTGAAGCGGTGCCTTTGGGAAACCTGGCTCATTGAGGTAGACATATTCTGATCCCATGCCAACGACAACAACGGCATGGAGCGTGTTATGACTAGACCAGTGGGCTAGCTCACCAGTCTGGACGCTTGCAATGATGGGCCAACCTTGTCCAAGCAACGCATACAATTGCGAAAGTTGGCCACCTGTTTTGTGTACGACGTTGATCGACAAACTATCAAGCTTCCCAATGTTGGAAAAAGCTGTACCTACGCCTGGTTTAATCGCAAGCTGTTTCACCAGCCGGTCATATTGCACAGGAATCTTAAGATACTGGCAAACCATTGTGGCGCAAGCGGCCAAACAGTCACCGGTATCGCGCTGTTGGATATGGGGAACAGCAAGCAGATGAGTAGAAGGGGGTCGAAAAAGCATAATGAGCAGAGCTGTCCACTAAGTTGCGGTTTGAAGAATATCTAGTGGGCTGCCGCTTGGTGCGGTAATCGTCGGCTTTAGATAGGCGACAAGTGATCCAGTTGGTACATCGGTTCTTGGCGTATAGGGTGGCATACTAGCGGCCAAGCTGGCGGCCATATTCAAAATGTGCGCAGAACGGTGCGCCAAAGCTGGCATTTCCCCAGTTTCAACTGCCACATCAACGTACCCCGCCACCCCTACATCGCCCAAATGCGTGGCAGTAAGGATCGCAGGCACACGCCATAGGGCGATTGTTTCATCTGTTTCTGATTTCCCTATCACGAGTGTCGGTTCACCGGCGCGAATCATATAACTTACCTCGCCAACTAACCAAGAATGCGCCCGGCGCCGGGCCTCTTCCGCAGAAATCTTGAGTTCAAACGTATAATCTAGCTGCAACTTCACCATCCCCGTTGCCGGCAACGTCATTTGCTCGAGTACAAGTGCTACAGACATGGCTATCTCCCGAAATTACTTCTATCTCACAACGGCAAAGTCACAATATTCATCAGCCATAAAACGCAGCGCCGTCGGCGTCACGCTACTGGTTCCAGAATAATTGTCTCGTGGGCGAGGGTTGCTGCCGCATACGCCAGCGCGGCCTGAATATCCGCTACAACCAGCCGGGGATAGGCGTCGAGCAGGTCATCAATTGTTGCCCCCTCGCTCAACTTACGCACAAGTAATTCTACAGGAATTCGCGTCCCCTTGATGACTGGCTTGCCCAGCATCATCTCAGCATTGATTTCAATTCGCTCTGTCACAAGATGCATCCCCTCGTGCTATCGCTCGTTGATCCACAGATCAATTTATCGACCTGCGTCATTATAGCATAACCGGCGCTGCATGAGGGACGAAACGAATTGCTGATCCGCCTGACCAAACTCTCTATCAACCGAAAGGCTGTCAGCTTGACCAGGCTGATGCGGAAGATGCCGCTGGGGTGCTGACCTGCTGCCGGCAAGGTGAAACCGCTTTATAGGCTTCAGTACTTTGCCATTGGGTAATGGCAAAGTTTTTTATGGCAAGAATATCTGATAGAATACGGTAGCATCAAAACAAGGCATCGAATGTCAAAATGAAACCGCTGTGACACACAATTATGGCTTGGGAAGTAGAGTATACGGATCAATTCGAGGCATGGTGGTATACATTAGATAAACAGGAACAAGACAGCATTGATGTCACGGTTGGACTCCTGGAGGAAAAAGGGCCATCACTTCCCTTTCCACAGAGTTCGGCAATTACAACTTCCAGACATCCGCACATGCGCGAACTCAGAATACAACACAAAGGGAGGCCGTACAGAATCCTATATGCCTTTGATCCAAGGCGCACAGCCATTCTGCTCATCGGTGGAAACAAAACCGGGAATGATCGCTGGTATGACCAGCATGTCCCCGTTGCCGACGCTTGTATGATGAACATCTGGCAGAGTTAGAGGAGGAGTAGCGATTATGGCGAAATCATTCAGAAAACTAAGAGAAGAAATGACCCCTGAGCGGCGTAAACGCAACCAACTACGCACAGAATTGGCACTGCTCGAAATGTCATTAGATGAGATTCGTCAATACCGTCAACATACAGATGCCCATGGCGTCACGAAGTTGCCTGTAAACCATGCTACGAATTCACAGGCAGCGCCTGCGCATGATCTGCTCCTTAGCACACTCGTTAACGCCATCGCCGAAATGGGTGGCACATTGAAGTTAGTCGCACAGTTTCCCGATGAGGAGATTGTGATCAATCAATTTCAAGTAGAATCGCCGCTGCTTCATGTCCAACCGTAGACAGAACCGACCTCACGATCAATACGATCAATACGATACGATCAATACGATCAATTGAGGTGGCAGCGGATTTGTTTGCGGGCAACTTATCTGCCTGTTGTTACTGCATATCGCCTGAGGTAAAGAAAATGAGTGAAACAAAAGTGTCCCTGCATGATCTGATTGTCGAGATTCATGAATTAGATCGCAAACTCCATGCTTTGGAAGAAAAGTACAATTTACTCTCGGCAGATTTCTATCAACTATATGAAGCCGGACGTTTGCGTGACGATGAGATCGAGGAGATTGATGAACTGGGGCGTTGGGCGGCATGGTATCGCATGCGTGTGCGGCGTATTACGCAATACGACGCCGTAAAAAATGCCTTTTTCACCAAGAGTACGCAAGGTAATGGAATTAGCCTAAAACCACACCAAGCCTTATCAGAGGTAATCTGATTTGTTAACGTCTCTGCAAGCGTATAGCCGTTTTATTTATACGCTGCCCGACCACCATCCGACGATTCGCCACGCTACGCTTGTTCTCGCCCCTGTAGGCTCTACCATTGCCTCCTTACAGGGTGAAATATACTTCGAACAGGATATCGTGTTGCGAGTGGTTGAAGAACTGGACTTTCTCGCCCAACGCATCGACTATTACTCATATAGTGTCAGCCAGCGTGGCGAGCGCTTGTATTGGTATGACCCGCAGCCACATCCGCATGTTCTGTCACTACAAAGCAGCCATCCCCATCACAAGCACGTACCACCAGACATTAAGCATAATCGTATTCCAGCCCCCAGCATCAGTTTTACGCAGCCAAATTTGACGTTTCTGATTCAAGAGGTTGAACAGAAGCTACTGGATAATGCATCATAGAGTTTACTCTGTTGCACCGCCGGCGCAACCAACTCACAGATAACAGCAGGTCCCACTGGGCACCCCAGACAGCAACGGATTGATTGTCGGGTTGACACGCTGACCGGCGCGGTAAGCAGATCGGCGCCCAGCAAACTTGTCGATCCCGTGATTTAATGTTGAGGTAAGCAGCTTGCTGCAAATGATTAGCTTAAGCTACTGTAGGATTTTATAACAGCTATTATAGTGAGAAGTAAGTGGCTTGTCACCCCCCCCGCAAAGCGCCGAAAATTAGGCATCGCTTTCCCCGTTACCCCATCGACATGATAGAATGAAGATGCGTAGAAGCTAGCCCCTGCCATGTACAACGATTTTTCAAATCGTCGTGTGGTGCATACAAACGATTTGAAAAATCGTTGTACATGGAGAGGATCACCCATGACCGTGCTGACAGAATTTCGCCCTGGCCTCTGGCTGACTGAACTTGATCTGGGTGATTTCGCGGTGCGCGGCGCACTGATTATTGGCACAGAAGCGGCCGTCGTCTGGGATACGCTTTCGCAGCCCAGGGATATGCAACCGTTGCGCGCACATATAGGGAATCGCGCCCTGCGCGTCGTTTATAGCCATGCGGATTGGGACCATGTGTGGGGGACGGCTGGGCTGGCCGATCCGGGCGCGCCCGTCATCAGCCATGCGGCGTGTCTGGCTCGGTTTGGCTCGGATGTCCCATTTACACTGGCCGAAAAGCAAGCGGCGGAACCCGGCGTTTGGGATGACGTGCTGCTGATGTCCCCGACGCAAACCTTCGAGTGCGAACTTGCGCTCGATTTGGGCGGCATTACCCTGGAGTTGCACCATCTGCCTGGGCACACGCCGGATTGTATCGTTGGTTTTATCCCAGAATGGGGGATCTTGCTGGCCGGCGACACAGTCGAGTCACCGCTGCCCGTAGTGCCAGCCGACAGCCCGTTAGTCAGGTGGATTGCACAACTCCAGCGTTGGGCAGCGGATACACGCGTGCAGACGGTGATCCCGGCGCACGGGATGATTGGGGGACGTGAGTTGATTGTGCGCAATATTGCCTATTTGCAGGCGCTACGCGATGGTCGGCCAATGAATGTGCCGGATGATTTAGACGATTTCTACCGCGAGACACATGCGGCCAATCTGCTATGGGGGCGGGAGGGATCGAGGTAGATACGAAGTAAACAGGCCGGGGGAAAAGCCCAGCTACGCACCCCACCCTAACCCTCACTGCCATTAAGGTAAGGGAATTTCGTAGGTGCGGTTTGCAACCGCACAATCTCGGTTAGAACACCCATGTGCGGTTGCAAACCGCACCTACG
>JBBRVA010000513.1:0-6144 GCA_038247295.1 Caldilineales bacterium
CTTTTGTTTGTCACCACGTGCGCGCGGGACAATGTCGTTTTGATAGGCTTGCGACTCGTTGATCAGCCGCTCTTTATCGGCCAGGGAGCGCACAACTTCTTGAAAGGCGTCGCGCACATCGGCTGGTGGGTCGGCCACCTGGAGCCGCACATCCGTGATTTGAATGCCAGTCGTATAATCTTCCATCAGTTGGGCGAGAAAGACACGTGTATCATCTTGCACACGCGCCCGCTCTTCGGTAATGACGGCATCAATGGTCATCTGTCCGACCGTGCTGCGGAGGCCCACTTCAGCGCTTGTCAGCAACAAATCTTCCGGGTCCTGAACATTAAAGACAAAGGCACGTGAGTCAGCAATGCGGTATTGAATGAGGAGTTGGACCTGCACAATGTTTTCATCAGCGGTCAGCATGAGCGCTTCATTCAGAACATCTTCACGACCGGCGTCTGACGAGCGGACGCCAATCTCGGCACGCCGAATGCTCGCCACATCCACAATCTGTACCTGCTGGATCGGCCCCGGCAGATGATAGTTGAGGCCAGAAGTGGTTACATTGCTAAAACGACCAAAAGTTTGGACAACGCCTTCTTCGCCTGGCTGTATAATATAGACACCCGTACCTAGCCACAAAAGAAAAACGACCACTGCAAGCAAACTATAAAAACGACCACTACGGTTCAACAGCCATTGAACAATATCACTCATCGATTGTGGAGCCTCTACCTCGGTGTTGGTTGGTTGATCGATTGTTATTCAGAGACAATTTTTTCTCCTTTGTTAATTTCGCTCATCCATAGAAAGCATATGTAGCTATTTTTGCGCCAGTGGTATTTACGCCACTGGTATTTACCTTCGTTTGCTCATTTCCTCCTCGCACCCAATCAGGTGGCAAATTTCTCGAAATCCAATCCATACGGCACGGATTTGAGCGGAGCAAGCGCTACTCAACCGCACGAAACTCTTCCTCAATTAGCCAGATTGCTTCCCAGCCCGTCAGCACCAGAAGCTCGCGCCAGAAGAGTAGCCAACAGATGGTGTAATAGAGCCGACCCCACAGCCCACGCCAGCGCACGTGGTCATAATCCACCAGGACGATGCGCGGTTGGGCTTCATGGGTGAGCAACAAGTTATGCGAACGCCCTAGGCGTTGGGTAAAAAAGTGCCAAACCCGTTTTGGCCACATCAACGGCGTGTTCATCTGCCGCCGTTCTGCCACGCTACGGCTAAAGGTGCCGTAGAGGTCGGGCATGTGGCCGCTGCGTTTGTAACAGCGGAGCGCACGGCGTAGCACGACAAGCAATTGTCGCTCAACTTGCGCCCACTTACGTGGCGTTAGCGTACAATAGTCCATCGCCGCCAGTGGTAATGCTTGGTCTAAATAGGGCTGAATGGCAACTGTGTAAATTTTGCCTACTCCATCCTGCGCCACTAAGAAGTGGCTAGGAATCGTGTGTTCTGCCCCAAGATAATGGGTGAATCGCCCAGCCGACTCGCGTAGGCTCCTTGCCTGTGTTAGGGCTGCTTCGACCGAGTTATCTTCAACGCCTTTGAGCTTTACGACATAGCGTGCGTCGTCTGTTCGATAAACATCGGTTTCACTACCGCCACCAATGCGTTCCAGGGGCTGCTCCTGTGCCAAAAATGTAAAGAGTGTACCTATTACATGCTGGTTTGTCATTTTTGCTCGTCACTTCTTTTGCTCGCTAATGCTTTTGCTTGATAAATGTGCAAAAGGCAAAAAACGCGCAAATGGCAAACTTCTCCACAGCTCTTTCAGCAGGGTCAATTCCCAACCCAGCAGCCAGCTCCCCAGCAACAAGAAGGGGATGCCCGGCAGCAAGGGCAGTAGGATGCCAATGATACCCACTCCGATCGCAAGCCAACCGGTAACCAAACACAAAGAGCGCTGTAGGTGAATCGGCAACTTGGCAAACAGATTGGCTGAGTTCTTGAAGATCATGCAACTGCTCCTTTCGTGTGCTACAGTGGGCAGGGAATGGATGCACTTTGGGAACACGGACAGGGCATTCGTGACGCCCTGAACGGACAGGATGTTCGTGTTCCGATTGATTGTGCTTTTGAACCGCTTTCATTACGTTTCTAAGCATACAGCAAGCCAAGCAGCAGTAGTAGAGGTAGATGTCCTGATCAGAGCGGGGATAATTCCCCGATTTTGCCAGGAGTTTGCCTCTAGTCAGCATCTAACTATAGCAGTAAGCTGTATTGGAAATGGATACACTACTCAAAAACACACATGTTACCCAAAGATATATTACCCAAAGGAGAATTTTCTATGCGCTCGTCGATTACGCTGATTCAGATTGCAGGCATTCCGATCAAGTTACACCTGACGTTTTTCATCATTTTGCTACTAGGTGCTTGGCAATGGGCCGGACGCAGTGATAACCCGATGACGGGCGCAATCTTTGGCGTGGTGCTGATGTTAACGCTGTTTTTGTGTGTGGCCCTCCATGAACTAGGCCATAGCTTGATGGCACGTCGCTTTGGCATCGAAACCCGTGAGATCCTGCTGATGCCCTTAGGCGGGATTGCCCAATTAGAAAAGAACCCCACCCAGCCACGCCATGAATTGCTGATTGCCTTGGCTGGCCCATTGGTCAATGTGTTGATTGCGGCATTATTAGTCGTTATCGGGCTAACGCCCCAGGTTAGTTTGTTCAACTCATTATTGGATGGTCAAGGGTTATCATCTGCACTTAGCACCGAGCCTTCGCTAAACAACCTGCTGCTTTGGCTAGTCAGCGCCAATGTGAGCTTGGTATTATTTAATCTGATTCCGGCGTTCCCGTTGGATGGTGGACGAGTTCTCCGCGCTGTGCTTGCCATGGGTCTGGGCTATCCGCTGGCAACCCGGATTGCCACCGTTGTCGGCCAAATGATTGCGGTTGTCTTAGGTGTCTTTGGTCTATTTAGCGGAAACTTTCTATTAGCCTTAGTGGCGATCTTTATCTTTGTAGGCGCAACTCAAGAAACCGCGGTTGCCGATTCAAAAGTCGTATTGACGACTCGCCGCCTGGGTGATGCTTACAATCGTCATGTCATCACCCTGCAAAATGGTGATCGCCTGAGCCGTGTGGTAGATTATCTACTCACGAGCTATCAGCCGGACTTTGCCGTCATCTTTGGCAAAAAGCTGTTGGGCATTGTCACGCGCGAAGCTGCCATGCAGGCGTTGGCGAGCCAGCCAGACGATCTCTATGTCAGCGAGATCATGAACCGTGACATTGTTAAACTGGATGCTGACTTGAACTTGGACGAAGTACGCGAACAGTTAGGCGAAAAGGGCGTGCGCGTGGCCGCCGTTTACAAGGGCGACGAGTTCCTGGGGCTGATTAGTGTTGAGGATCTTCAGGAAGCGTTCTCGGTGCTGATGTTTAATCAACGGCACTTGCAGCAACGGGTGGCCGCGCAGTAACATCATGCCGGCTGCCATAAGCCGGTTAATAATCATCCAAGAATACGTTAGCAAAAGGTGACTGTCACCTCGTAGGTGACTGTCACCTAAATCTATAAGTTATTTTTGAACGATGACTTAGCATAAAAGGAATTTTTACGACAATGGATATCATGGTACTTGGTATGCTCATCGGCGGGTTTATCCTGCTGGTGGTGGGTGGGGAATTTTTGGTGCGTGGGGCTTCGCGGTTGGCGGCAATTTTTGGCGTCTCGCCGCTGGTGATTGGGTTGACGGTAGTCTCCTATGGCACCAGTATGCCCGAACTGGCGGTGAGCATACAGGCCAGCATGGCTGGTAACGCCAATATTGCCGTCGCCAATGTGGTTGGCAGCAATATTTTTAATGTGTTGTTTACCCTCGGCATCTGTGCCATGCTCTTACCGCTCACGGTGATGCAGCAGTTGGTGCGGCTTGATGTGCCACTGATGATCAGTGCTTCGCTTTTAACCCTGTTCATGGCCTGGGACGGGCGGATTGTCTTTACCGAAGGCGTTCTGCTCTTTGCGCTCATCGTTATTTATACGGTGTGGGCGATCCGCAAAAGCCGCCAAGAGAGTGCCGCGGTGCAGGCTGAGTATGCGCAAGAATATGCCATTGAAAAAAAGCAGCATTCAGGCCGCGACATTGTCATCCAGATCGGCTTGGTCCTGTTGGGCTTGGTTGTGTTGGTCATTGGCTCGCGCTGGCTGGTCGATAGTTCGATTGTCCTGGCAAAGCTGTTGGGGGTGAGCGATGTGGTAATCGGGTTGACCATTATCGCGGTGGGCACCTCGCTGCCCGAGGTGGCCACGTCGATCATTGCCACGCTGCGCGGCGAACGCGACATTGCCATCGGCAATGTAATCGGCAGCAATCTCTACAACTTGCTGGCCATCCTGGGTCTTTCCAGTCTAGTGGTACCCGGTGGGCTGGCTGTCGCACCTTCGATCATCAACTTCGACTTGCTCGTGATGGTGGCCGTAGCCATTGCCTGTCTGCCGATCTTCTTTTCGGGCTATAAAATTGCCCGTTGGGAAGGTGCGCTCTTCTTTTTAGGCTATGTAGCCTATACAGCCTATCTGGTTTTGGACGCGACGCAGCACGATGCCTTGCCGCTCTACAGCAACACCATGTTCTACTTTGTCCTACCGCTGATCGCGGTCACGGTGGCGGTGCTGGGGCTACGGGCCTTGCGCACGAATGGTCGGACAGAATAGTTGTCCAGCGTGCGCTGACCTGTCAGCGCAATATCTCTTTTCACAAGCGGTAACACGGAACTTACTACATTATGCTACTTTTTCACCTGTTGCTCTTAGCCCTGACGGGCGTTTTGCTCTGGATGTTGCGCCCCCACCGGTTGCGTCATGTGGGCTGGCTGGCGGCCCTGCCCCCGCTGGTGGTGACCGTCTGGCTGCTGGGCCAAATGAACACCATCGCCGCTGGGCGTTTTCCAGCCGAACAATATGTCTGGTCACCGCAGCTCGGGCTGGATCTGCTTTTGCGCCTAGATGGCCTGGCGCTCTTCTTCGGCCTGATCATTACCGGCATTGGCGCGGCGATTGCGCTCTATACCGGCTACTATTTTGCCGGCAACCCGCGGCTGGGCTACTTCTACGGCTTGCTCTTTCTCTTTATGGCCAGTATGTTGGGGCTGGTTTGGGCCGATAATCTGCTGCTGCTCTTTGTCTTTTGGGAAGGCACCAGCCTCACCAGCTATCTGCTGATTGCCTTTAAGCTGGAGGATAGCAAGGCCCTCGAAGGCGCGCGCCGCGCCCTGATCACCACCGGCTTGGGTGCGCTGGCTATGTTGGGCGGCATGGTGCTGCTGGCGCAGATGGCCGGCACCTACACGCTCAGCGCCATCCTGACCCAACCGGCCAGCCAATTCACCGACCATGCGCTCTATCCAGCCGCGCTGCTGCTCATTCTGCTGGGTGCCTTTACCAAGTCGGCGCAATTCCCCTTTCACTTTTGGTTGCCAGGGGCCATGGCGGCGCCCACCCCGGCCAGTGCCTATCTTCATTCGGCCACTATGGTCAAAGCCGGCATCTATCTGTTGGCCCGGCTGCACCCGGCCTTGAGCGACAGTCCGCTCTGGTTCTGGAGCCTGTTGAGCGTGGGTGGCATTACCATGCTGCTGGGCGCCATCACAGCACTGCGCCATTACGACCTAAAGGCTATCTTGGCCTATGCCACCGTGAGCCAACTGGGGGTGCTGGTCTTCTTGCTGGCACTACCCAGCGAGAAAGCCCTGATTGCCGTGGTCGTGGGCATTCTGGCCCATGCCCTCTACAAGGGGCCGCTCTTTCTGGTGGCGGGCATTCTGGACCATGCCACCGGCACGCGTGACATTCGTCAACTGGCCGGTTTGGCGCGCGCCATGCCGTGGGTCACGGCAACGGCAATCTTGGCGGGGGTATCCATGGCCGGCTTTCCCCCCTTCTTTGGCTTTTTGGCCAAAGAAATGCTGTTGGAAAGTTTTTATCAGTTTGCGGAAAAAGGCAACCCCATTGTCGGCTGGCTAGGCGTGGCCGCCGTCGTGGTCGGCGGGGCATTTTTTGTTGCCTACAGCCTCACCCTGCTCTGGGAGCCATTTTTTCGCCGCCAAGCCCCAGGCAAGGACGCAGCACCGGTCCACCATCCACCAGAATTTGTGCTAGTGCTGCCAGCGTTGGCCTTGGTAGTGC
>JBBRVA010000514.1:0-6143 GCA_038247295.1 Caldilineales bacterium
ACAGAAAAAGAAAGATAAAGCGCGCAGCTATTATCAACAAGCCCAGCGCGCCGCGCCCAAAGATGTAAAAATCGCCGATGTGGTTTTGCACGAATTACTCCACGTCGACGGTGGCGATCTGGTCAAAGAGATTGTGCCTCAGGTGCGCCACATCGGCGGTCTGCGGCCCGGCTTCTGGGTGGACCAGGGCGAAAAGGTGCTCCAGTGCAAATTGGGCGACGATTGGGCCGAGTTTTTCTGGAATGAAGCCCTCGCGATGACGGACAAACTGCGCGGCGAAGATTCCCCAGCCGCAACTTTGGTTCGTATGTTTGATGTCGCCTATGAACATGAGGCGCCAGCTTTGGCACGCCGCTATGAACAACAGTTGCGCAAGGACCATGCCAGCAGCGGCGCCGTAGAATATATCGAAGCCCAAGCCGCTTACAAAGCCAATCCCAAAAAGACCGCGCCCATTTTGGCTTTACTGCGTAAAGCGCAAGCCAATGCGTCCAAGGCGGGCGAACCAGCGATTGCCGAATTGGCGGAGGGTATGACCGAATTTATCAAGAACCCACCACCTTTTGGCGGCGGCTTGGGCAGTATCTTTGCCGAATTATTTGGTGAAATGGACAAGGAGAAATTAGATGCCTTCCGACGATTCCTCTAATCACTATGCGCGCCCCCTGCAAACCAACGGCGCCATTGACCCGTATCGCGTGCTCGGCATCGATCGGCGCGCCACCGAAGCGGAGATCAAGCGCGCTTACTTTACCGGGGTGCGCCAATTCCCGCCCGAACAGGCACCGGAAAAGTTCCAGGAAATTCGTGCCGCCTATGAAAAATTGCGCACGGCAGAAAGCAAAGCCCAGATCGATCTCTTTCTGATCCAGCCGCCGCCCACCGTGCCCAATCGCCGGCGCGCCAGCTACGATCTAAGCGTCCATCCGGAAGACCTATTCACCCTGGCGCTGGAGATGGTGGCGATACCCATCGAAAAGGACTTTCGTTCATGACGCAGGCTTTTGTATACCCTTCACCCGACGCGGACAATGCACCAGATACGGTGGCCGTTGATCATACACCAGTGACAGAGCCGACCGATAGCCAGTCCTTTGCACCGACCACGAATCCCGAACCTGCCTTCCTCCAGATCCAAAATCGTTTGTTCAATCTGGCAACCCAAATCGACCACATCCAGGAGCAACTGGCAGATTTGACCGCCGATACGCGCGCCAGCAGCGACCATGTGATGGCGTTGACGCGCCATCTGACCGACCCGCAAAGTTTGCAGACGGTGCATGAGCGCATGGCAGAGTTGGCGGCCCACTTGGTCGACAATCAGGAACAGGTGATCGCGCTCACCCAAGCGATCCAACAGACCGCCGACCGAGCGCAGGTGGAACGCCTGGCGCAAACGGTGGCGGATCGGGAACAATTGGAGCGTATTGCACAAAGTTTGGCGGGCACGGCCAACCAAGAGCAAATGGAACGCTTACTGCAGAGCGTTGCTGATCGCGAACAAGTGGCCAGTTTGGAAGAGACGCTCAAAAAGCTAACCCGCACCCAGTTCAAAACCAACACGCTTGGCGAGAGCAAAGAACAGCAAGTGAGCAGCGCATTGGCCACCTTGCAAACTATCGCCACCAATCGCGAAAGGGTGCAAGAAAGCCTTAACGCCCGCTCTGCACAACAAATGACCCAAACCCGCAGCGAGGCGCGTGCCGAACTGGCCGCCGAACTGTTGCCAGCACTGGACAGCCTGGAAATGGCGCTAGAAAGTGGCGCAACCTTGCTGGATCGCCAACACACCAGGATGGATGAGATCGCGCGCATCCAGTCCAAGTATCTAGCCGCTCTGGCGGATTATATGACCACGGTAGAGCCGCGCCAAACCGCCATCACAGTCTCACCTGGTTTCTGGCAGCGTATGTTTGGCAGCCAACCGGAGCCACAACCCCAGGCGCCACTGCCGCCGCCTCAGCCACTCGACGTTCGCCAATTGCAAGCGGTTTTTGATGATGCCCACAAATCAATGAGTGCCTGGCTGCAAGGTCTGGCATTGGTGCGCGACCGTTTTACCGCCCTGCTGCACAGTGAAGGCATCCAACGGATCGACGCCCTCCACCAACCGTTTGATCCGCGTTTACATGTAGCCGTGGAGACTGAGACGCGCGGCGATGTTGAACCGGACACAGTTGTCCGTGTCCTACGCCAGGGTTACCGTCAACGCAATCGAGTTTTGCGCTACGCCGAAGTGGTCGTGACGCGGGCGGATACGGCTGTAATTGGTAAGTAGTAATTGGTAATTGGCTAGTGGCGTACTAACCAATTACCAATTACTACTTACCAATTACTATTTACCAATTACCCAACTTTAAGGAGACCTCCCATGACTCAATCCAATAAAATCATCGGCATCGACCTGGGGACAACGAACTCTGTTCTGGGCATCATTCAGGACGGCGCGCCAGTGTTGCTGCCGATCCAGGGTTCTGCCTTGTTGCCTTCGGTGGTCGGCATTTCGCCACAAGGTGATGTACTCGTGGGCACGCCAGCCCGCAACCAATGGGTGGTGGCCCCAGAGCGCACCGTGCGCTCGATTAAACGCCAAATGGGCAAGGGTGAAACGGTCGTCATGGCGGGGAAAACATATACACCGCAAGAGATTTCGGCCTTTATCTTGCGTGAGATCAAGCAGGCCGCGGAGGCCGCCCTTGGCCAGCCTGTATCGCGCGCCGTGATCACCGTGCCGGCCTACTTTAATGAGGTGCAGCGCCAGGCGACGCTCGAAGCCGGCACGATTGCGGGGCTAACCGTTGAACGGATTATCAACGAACCGACGGCGGCGGCGCTGGCGTATGGCTACGGCATCGACGATAACGAACACCTGCGCGTACTCGTCTACGATCTGGGCGGCGGCACGTTTGATGTCTCGATCATCGAGCTAAATTTCGGTGTCGTCGATGTGCTCGCCACCGCTGGGGATAATTTTTTGGGTGGCGATGACTTTGACGAGCGGCTGGCCAGCACATTGGCCGATGAATTTCTAGAAGCGCACAAGCTAGATTTGCGCCAGGATCATCGGGCCTGGGCACGCTTGCTGCGTGCGGCAGAAGAAGCCAAGATCGCACTGTCGACCACGCCTTTTACCACCGTGGGTCTGGAATATATTGCCCAGGATAGCAAGGGCGCGCCGTTGCACATCCGCCGCGAAGTGGAACGCCAGGAATTTGTCGAATTGATCGATGACATGTTGCAACGCACCCTCACCTGTATCGACCAGGCGCTGAGCGATGCCAGACTCCAGCCGAGTGATATCAACCGTGTCTTGCTCGTGGGTGGCTCGACGCGCATTCCGGCGGTCTACAATTTGGTGACCCGGCGCATGCAGCAAGAACCGCATCTGGAGATTGACCCCGATGCCGCCGTGGCCCTGGGCGCAGCCGTGCAGGCCGGCATTATTGCCGGCGAAGAAATCAACTCGATTCTGGTCGATGTCACCCCGATCTCGTTAGGGATCGAAACCGCCCATATCGGCATGTCCGGTCACCTGGACATTGATCACTTTGCGCCCCTGATCCGGCGCAATTCGACGATCCCGGTGCGCAAAAGTGAAATTTTTACGACGATGTTTCCTGGTCAGGATAAGATCGAGGTTAAGGTTTATCAAGGTGAAAACCGGGTTGCTTCTCAAAATGTGCTGCTCGGTGATTTTATGGTGGAGGATGTCAAGGCAAACCGGCCAGATGGCCTGGCGGAAGTGACAGTCGATTTCCAGCTCGATATTAACGGCATCTTGAATGTAACGGTGACCGAGCGTGGCAGCGGGCGCAAGACGACGGAACAACTCAAGGCCAACCGCCAGCGCATGAGCCCCGAACAGATCGCCGAGAGCCAGGCGAAGTTGGCCGCGCTGTACAGTGCCGAAGAAGACGAGGATGAAGACGGTGAATTCGCCGCGCTGGAAGCCGAGATCGAGTTCGACGCCGGCACAATGGCATTGCTGGATCGGGCCCGCCGCGCCCTGGAAACTCCTGGGCTGGACGAAGACTTGGCGGCGCAATTGCGTGCGACCATCGATAACATCACCGATGCCGCCGTCGATGGCGATGAAGAGCAAGTGCAAGCGTATTGCGACAATTTGATCGATCTACTCTTCGCGGCAGAGGAATAGTATGCCCAAGTTTATGTGCAAAACGTGTGGCGTCCAACAAGCAGAAACCTCAGCGCCGCCCACCAACTGTCCAATTTGCGACGATGAGCGGCAGTACGTGCCTGAATCCGGCCAAGCGTGGACCACGTTTGAAGCGTTGGCCAGCGACCATAGGAATGAACTGCGCGAGGAAGAACCGAATCTGCTGGGGATTGGGGTTGAGCCGAAGTTTGCCATCGGTCAGCGCGCACTTTTGGTGCAAAGCAGCGCCGGTAATGTGCTATGGGATTGTGTGTCACTCCTAGATGCGCCTACCATCGCCCGCGTCAAGGCGCTGGGTGGCATCAGTGCGATTGCGTTGTCGCACCCCCATTACTATTCGGCCATTGTGGAATGGAGCGAGGCCTTTGGCAACGTTCCGATCTATATCCATGCCCAGGATCGACAGTGGGTGCAGCGGCCTAGCAAGGCGATTGAATTTTGGGAAGGCGATACGCTAAAGCTTTTGCCCGACATGACGCTGATCAATTGTGGCGGCCATTTTGCTGGCTCCGCTGTTTTACACTGGTCCGCCGGCGCGCAGGGGCAGGGCGCATTGCTAACGGGTGATACCATCTATGTGGTGGCCGACCGGCGCTTTGTCACCTTTATGTACAGTTACCCCAATCTGATCCCATTGCGAGCAGCAAGCATCCAGCGTATCGCCACCTTGCTCGAACCGTATGCATTTGAGCGCATCTACAGTGCCTGGTTTGGATCGGCGATCAAAGAGCAGGCAAAAGCGGCCGTAGCGCGCTCGGTTACGCGCTATCTGAATGCGATTCGTTAACGATCAGCCTCGAGCAAGGATTTATGCCGACAAAAAACTTACGCTACAAATATGTTATCAGCGTGCTTGCGCTCCTTGCCATTTTAAGCACGGCATGGTCGGGCCGCGCGCAGTCTGTCTATGTTAACCTGCTAGGCAGTGGTAATTTTGAGAGCGGCTTTGTGCGTCAAAATGGCTGTGGTGATGTGGGCGTGGGTTGGCAGTGCTTTACGAATGGCGGCGCGGCGGTCTATGGCTTTTATGACGACCAATGGCCACCGGTTATCGCCGAGGGCGCCCACAGCCAACTGATCGAGATCAACCAAAAAGAGATTTATCCACCTGACAACGACCGCTACGCCGGCATCCAACAAACCATCCGCGTGGCCAAGGGTCTAGAATATACATTGGGCATGCAGGGCATGATCCGCACAACGCTGCTGGGACCAGAAACCGACCCCGGCCGTTACCGCGTCCAAGTAGGCTGGACCTACGGCATGACACGCACTTGGGAAGCCGTAACCAACTGGACCGATGTGGGCTGGAACACATTTTACGACCGCCTGCAGCCGGGCCGCTTCAGCCGCTTTAGCACCAAGATCACGCCGACGGACGATGTGATGACGCTCTATGTGCGGGTTTGGAAAAAGTGGGGCGCGACCGGGGAAGAGTTAGATGTCAATTTAGATAACATTTCATTCGTTGGGCCAGTGCCACCAGCCGCGACACTGGGACCAACACCGTTGAGCGTGGCTGGCTATCAGCGCGCTTATGGCGAATCTGTCTCTTTTGCCTACCCAGGGTCGTGGACGCCGGCGCGCATTCCATCGGGCGAGACACCAATCTTCGAAACTTGGCAACTGGGCATTCCCGACCTGCAAGGCGAGCAACTACTCCTCTTCTCTGCCGTCCCTTTCGGCGAAATCAGGCCCACCGACATCGCATCAACGAAGGAGATCACGATTGGCGGCAAAGCAGGCACCAAGTGGGTTCGCCAGGGCCCTAATTACATGACATACCAATATTGCACCACCGGTTACGCCGACGCTGGCGGCAGCTTCTGCGTGCGCGTAACCACGCCGGTGCATAGCCCGCAGTTGGAATTGCAATTGGACCGGCTGGTCAGTTCGATTACGTTCTATTGAGTCAATCTAAACAGTAGAGGTGTTCCTTTTTAACGGATCCAGGTGACTGTCACTG
>JBBRVA010000515.1:0-6126 GCA_038247295.1 Caldilineales bacterium
GCTGTTCCATTTTCGGGTGATGGGTGGATGCACTTAAAGAGAGTGATCCAGATTATACGTCGGACTTGCCAGGATCGGCAACGTATAAAAGCGCAAGCATGCATCCCAGGTTTTGACGGGTTTTCTGCGGGGATAAATCCTGCGGCTGCCCTTCGACAGGCTCAGGGCACGGGCGGTGAGCGTTCGACTGAGACGTTCGACGAGCTCAGTCGAGTCGCTCATGCCGAAGTCTTGTCGAACCGCGACCTGCTACTGTCAGCGGCCAGATTTCATTTGGGTGTGATTCATTTGGGTTGAGGAGGCAGCGTTCTCTAACGCTGCTCTGGTCGCATTAGAGAATGCTCCCTCCTCGTTCAACTCAGATGAAACACACCCATTTCATTTGCGCTCTTTTGTTCCCCATCCTAAAGATTTGACACGACTTCGGCAATAAGGATACTATTGGCTCGAGCCTCAAACAATGGTCACAACTTTTCTATATTCGCAGGCAACCAAGCAACTCATCTACCCTACGCCTGCGCATGGCAGAGATCCAGATCAAATTCAAGTCGTTCCAACTCAACTTAAATCAGGAGAAATTGAATATGAAGCGTACAGTTTCATTCTTGTGGGCCATGGCAGCCGTTGTGCTGTTGATGGCAGCCTGTGCTGCACCGGCCGCACCAGCCGGCAGCGCGCCAGCAGAAGCCACCAGCACCGAAGGCGATGCGGCGGCGGAGAGCAGCGCAGAACCATTAAAAGTCGTCCTCTTTGTTAATGGCGTATTAGGCGATAAGAGCTTCTTCGATTCGGCCCAGCGTGGCGTCGATCGCGCCAAAGCAGAGCTGGGCATCGAAGCCAAGACCATCGAAGCCGGTCTGGACGAAACAACGTGGGAAGCCGCACTGATTGACGCAGCGGCCAATGAAGAGTATGACGTTTTCATTGTTGGCACCTTCCAGTTGAATGGCTACCTAACAGCATTGGCCGATCAATACCCCGACAAGCGCTTCGTGATCTACGATGCGCCGGTCGATTACGCAGCTTGCACGTGTGCTAATGTCTACTCGATTATGTACAAGCAGAACGAAGGCTCCTATTTGGCTGGCGTCTATGCCGCGGCGATGACCACGCAGGAGATTGATGGGATGAACCCAGAGCCGATTATTGGTTCGGTCGGTGGCCAGGAGATTCCGGTCATTCTCGACTTTATGGTCGGCTATGAGCAGGGCGCCAAGGATACCAACCCCGACATTCAAGTGATCCGTCAGTTTGCGGGAGACTGGAATGATCCGGCCAAAGGCAAAGAATTGACCAAAGCCCAATATAGCCAGGGTGCCGACATTGTCTTCCAGATTGCCGGCGGCACCGGTCAAGGCGTCTTCGAGGCGGCCGCCGAAGATGGTCACTATGCGATTGGCGTCGATTCGGACCAGGCAATTGTGGTCGAAAGTGCGGACCCGGCCCAAGCGGAACGCATCTTGACCTCGATGCTGAAAAATGTGGACAATTCCCTTTTCCGCGCCCTCCAAATGCACATCGAAGGCACCGCACCCTATGGTGAAATCGAAGTCCTCGGCATTGCCGAAGGCGGCGTCGGGCTGGCGCGCAACAAGTATTATGAAGAAAACACGCCCGATGAAGTGAAAGCACTCGTCGATGCCGCCGAGCAGAAGGTGCTGAGCGGCGAGATCACAGTCGTGACGGCGTTCGAGTAAAATTTATCCGTAGAAAAATTACAACGGGGCCCAGTGCCCCCGGAAAGCAACCGATTTGTGATGGGACGGACCGTAGCCGTGGGGCTAAACCGACTCACGCAGCAAGGCAAATCTAACGACTCACCCCACCCTAGCCCTCACTGCCATTAAGTTAAGAAAAAATCGTTGCATTGTAGGTACGGTTTTTAACCGCACAATCTCGGTTAGACCACCCATGTGCGGTTAAAAACCGCACCTACAATGCCCTAACTTAATGGCAGTGGGGGTGAGCCGTGATGGAAGGTACACCTTATGCCTACCCTTGTCAGCATGCAAGAGATTGTTAAGATCTATCCGAACGGGGTCACAGCCAACAAGAATGTGAATTTTTCGGTGGAGAAGGGCGAAATTCACGCCTTGGTCGGCGAAAATGGTGCGGGCAAGAGCACGCTGATGAAGATCCTCTATGGGCTTGAACAGCCCACAGGCGGCGAAATTTTGCTCAATGGGCGCCGGGTCACGATCAATAGCCCACACCAAGCAATTGACCTGGGCATTGGCATGGTGCATCAGAACTTTATGCTGGTGCCTTCGTTTACGATTGCGCAGAATGTCGTCCTCGGCCGCGAGCCGCGCAAGAACCGCTTTGTCGACGGCGAAGAAGCAATCCGTATCACGGAGAACTTGGCCAAGGAGTATGGGCTGGAAGTCGATGCCACCGCGCCGGTGGAAAGTACGCCGGTAGGTATGCGCCAACGGGTTGAAATCTTAAAAACACTTTATCGCGGCGCAGATCTGCTGATTTTGGACGAGCCGACCGCGGTGCTCACGCCGCAAGAGACGGACGCGCTTTTTGCCGCAGTGCGGCGGCTAGTAAACCAGGGTAAGACGGTCATTTTCATTACGCACAAGTTGGTCGAAGTCAAAGAGATCGCCGACCGCGTGACGGTGATGCGCCACGGCGCGGTGACCGGCCGCGTGAATACAGCCGACGTAAGTAAAGAAGAGATTGCGCGCATGATGGTGGGCCGCGAACTCTTTTTGCAAATTGATAAACCGCCGCAGCAGCGCGGTCCGGTCGTGGCACAGATTCAGAACCTGGGTTATGTGGCCCCCACCGGCCGCCCGATGTTGCGCGACCTTTCCTTCCAGGTTTATGCCGGGGAAATTTTAGGCATTGCCGGCGTCGAGGGCAACGGTCAAACCGAACTGGCCGAAACGTTGAGCGGCTTAAAACTGGCAACCACCGGTCAAGTCCTCGTCAACGGCCAATCGATTGGCGGCCAAGCTGCGCGCCAGGTGCGGCGGGCGGGGGTGGCCCACATCCCCGAAGACCGGTTGACCAATGGCGTCGCCCTCACCGCCAGCATCGCCGATAATTTAGTCGTTGACCGCTATGATCGGCCGCCATTTACACGCCACGGTGTGTTGGATCCAAGTGAGATTCGCCGCCAAGCGGTTGATTTGATGCAAGAATTTGATATCCGTGCCGCCAGCTACGACGCACCGATTGGTTCCTTGTCGGGTGGTAACATGCAAAAGGTAGTGGTAGCGCGCGAATTCTCCGCCGACCCCGCTTTTCTGATCGCTGCCCAACCGACGCGCGGGGTGGATATTGGCGCCATTGAGTTTATCCACAGCCAACTAATCGAAAAGCGCAACGAAGGCAAAGCAATTTTACTCCTCTCCGCCGATCTGGCGGAGGTGATGAGCCTGGCCGACCGTATCGCCGTTATGTATCAGGGCAAACTCGCCGGCATCTTTCAAAATGGACCCGCTTTAACTGAACAAGAATTGGGTTTGTACATGCTAGGCATCAAAGAGCAGAGCGCCGACGAACTGGCGCAGTTGATGTAATGATGGGTAAACAGGTAGATAGGTAAATAGGTAGACAGGTAGACAAGTAGATGTTTCCCTGTCTACCTGTCTACCTATTTACCTATCTCCTTAACCTTTAAGGTAAGCCAATTGTGAATCCAAAACGCCGGCAGTTGCTTGTTGAATTACTCCGCATTGTCACAGTGGTCCTTGTGGCCTTGGGTTTAGGTTTTATCATCACCTGGCTGGTAAGCGAAGATCCGGTCAACGCTTTCCGCGCCCTCTTAACCGGCCCTCTGCCCCAAATCTCATGGACGGACGGCTTTGCGATCAAGGGCATGAATCGCTTTGGCAACTGGCTGGAAGATAGCATCACGCTCATTTTAGTTGGTTTGGCGGTGGCGGTTGTTTTCCGTGCCCGCCAATTTAGCCTGGGCGCCGAAGGCCAGATTTTCCTCGGCGCATTGGCGGCGGGGATTGTGAGTATGCACCTGCCAGCACCACTGGCCGTTCACATTGGCTTGGCGCTGATCGCCGCCGCCGCCGCCGGTTTTATTTGGGGTCTGATTCCCGGCGTCTTGAAAGCCTATCTTAGCGTCGACGAAATTGTGAGCACGCTGATGCTCAATTTTATCGCCGTTCAGCTCTACCAGTTGGTTTTAATTCAATGGCTGCGTGATCCCAAGGAAGGCTTCATCGCCACCGCGCCGTTCCCCGTAAGCGCGGTGTTACCCCTGGTGATTCCTGGGACACGCGTCTCGATTGCGATCTTTGTCGCCTTGATTGCCGTGTTTGCGGTCTGGTTTTTGATCGAACGCACAGGGTTGGGTTATGAAATCCGTATCGTGGGCGCCAATCGCAAATTTGCCGAATATGGCGGTGTTAACACCAAGCGTGTCATCGCCTTGAGCATGGCGGTGAGCGGCGCTTTGGCGGGATTGGCCGGGTTACACCTGTCGAATGGCCTCTTGAAACGGTTGACGTTGAACTTGTCACCGGGTATCGGCTTTGAAGGCATCGTCGTAGCACTGCTGGCACGTAACGATCCAAAAGGCGTCTTGCTGGCCGGCCTCTTTTACGGCTATCTGCGCACCGGTGCGCAGATCATGGAGCGTTCTTCTGACGTGACGCGCGAAGTCGTGCTGATTATTCAAGCGATTATGATCCTTTTAATCACGGCTGAGCGCCTTTTCCCGGCCTATCAAGCATGGCAGCAAAAGCGTAAAGCGGCCTTGGCAGTGCCAAACGCCTTGCCAGGAGAAGGGGCAGCAAACTAATGTCGATTGAAGTCGTTTTGCGCAGCATCTTCACGGTCGCCTTTATTGCCACCATCATCCGCATTTCCACCCCCCTGATCCTGCCAGCATTGGGCGGCTTGATCTCCGAGCTAGCCGGCGCGGCCAATATTGCGCTAGAAGGCATTATGCTCTCAGCCGCCTTCATCGGCGTGATCATTAGCGCCTTTAGCCCGCTCTGGTTTCCTGATCTGCCCGTGTGGATCCACCCGTGGGTGGGCGCATTAGCCGGGATCTTGGCTGGTATGCTCATGGCCTGGATCATTGCCTTTTTCCATTTGGAGCTAGGCACCGACATTTTTCTGGCCGGGTTGGGTGTCAATATTTTGGCCCAGGGCGGCACGGTCTTCCTCATGTTTGCGATCACGGGGGACAAGGGCAGCACCTCGGCGTTGGCCAGCCCGGCGCTCCCGAATATTGTGATTCCCTTGGTCAACAACGTGCGCATTCTAGGCCAGTTGTTCAACGCCGAAAACATGACCGGCTACAATGTCATGACTTTCGCGGCGGTACTTTTGACCGGTGTTGTTTGGGTCTTTCTCTACCGCACACCACTGGGTGCGCATCTGCGTGCGGTGGGTGAAAACCCAGAAGCAGCGGCCTCGGTGGGCATCAACGTCAAACGCATCCGCTATATCGCCTTGCTGATGAGTGGTTTTTGCGCCGCCCTCGGTGGGCTTAACCTGAGCATGGGCTACGTGACCTTTTTTCAGGCTAACATGACGGCCGGGCGTGGCTTTATTGCCCTGGCAGTGATCTACTTGGGCGCTCGCCACCCGATCGGCACGGTGATTGCAGCCCTGATCTTTGGCGCGGCGACGGCGTTAGGCGCGCAATTGGGTACCCTAAATATCCCCAGCCAGTTAATTGAAATGATCCCGCCCGTGGCAACGATTGCAGCGTTGGTCATCTATAACTTGCGCCGGCGGGCGCAGTTAATTGCCAATGTGCGCAAGTTCCAGGAAAAAAGTGCGCTGGCGTAGTTTATGTACAGCGATTTTTCAAATCGTTGTACAGCACGGAGCTGATCCTAGCCATGTACAGCGATTTTTCAAATCGCCTGGTAGAACAACGATTTGAAAAATCGTTTTACAGCATGGAACCAATCCTCATGACGACGATCAACCAATCCAACTGGTGGCAAACAATTGCGCCAGCGCTTGCGGAACCACTTGCCCAAATCTGGGTGGCGGTTGGCACCCCTGGCTATGCCGGCCCCCAAAAAGGCAGTTGGCAACAGACGCTCGATGCCCGTTTTGGCCCCGGCGCCTGGCGGATGAGCCACTATGTGCGCGGCCAAATTGTTGCCAAACAAGCGGCGCTGCGCGAATACGAAC
>JBBRVA010000516.1:0-6118 GCA_038247295.1 Caldilineales bacterium
ATTGTCAATCCAACGGTCATCCCGCGCTTTCCGCTGGCGGTAAGAAGTTAACTACTGACCCCACCCTAACCCTCACGGCCATTAAGGTAAGAAACGTGGCAAGTCGTAGGTGCGGTTTGTAACCGCACTGTCTGGTTTGAACGGAGACGTGCGGTTACAAACCGCACCTACGAAATTCCTTACCTTAATGGCAGTGAGGGCTGGGGTGGGGTTAGCCATACATCCAATTTATCTACAAGGTGCAGACGAATATTATGGCGATAAACATGTTTGATTTAACCGACCGCGTGGCGCTTGTCTCTGGCACAGCTAGCGGGATGGGGCAAGCGATGGCTACGGTCTTTGCCGAGGCGGGCGCGCATCTGGTGTTGCTGGATGTGAATACGGTTGGCAACGAAGCAACCGCGCATACCCTCTCTCAGCTAGGCCACCGCGCGATCCCTGTGACGTGCGACGTGTCGAACTACGAACAGTTGGATCGCGTCTACGCGCTGATCGACAAGGAGTTTGGCCGGGTAGACATCTTGGGCAATGTGGCCGGCAACGGCATCCAAAAAGCGGCAGAAGCGATCACGATGCAGGAATTCGTGGGCGTCTTTCAAAGCCTCGTCTTTGGCCGCTACTATTCTACGCAACAGGCGGGCCGGCGCATGCTGCAACAGGGCAAAGGTAGCATCATCAACATCGGTTCGATCTCGGGCATTAGTTCGTTGGCGCGCCAGCAATCGACCTATGGCATGGCGATGGCCGCCGTGATCCATATGACGCGCGAGCTGAGCACGGAATGGAGTGGCCGTGGGGTGCGCGTCAATGCCATTTTGCCGGCGCAAGTTGTCAACCCGACCAACGGTCTGGAAGCCCGTATGGCACGCGAGCCTGGGCTGCGCGACACGTTTCTCCACGGCATTCCGATTGGGCGCTTTGGCCAGGCCGATGATATCAAGGGGTTAGCGCTCTGGCTGGCCTCGGATGCGTCGTCTTGGATCACCGGTGCGATTATCCCAATGGATGGCGGCAACCTGGCGATGAATGCCGGTGGTGGTTTACTCGGACAGACCAGACATAATTTGGCGGTATAGGCGAATAAGCAATGATTAATGGTTAGGTTCTTTTTCAATTTTATAGGAACCAGAGTTAGACCTGACAGGTTTTAAAAACTTGTCGGGTCTGCTGTTGGCGCGAATTGGGTAGTCAAAAGTCATTTGCAACTTTAAATTATGTGGTGTATGCTTGCACCAAGCGGATCATCCCAAAAGGATAATCAAGTTTCAATGCCCAGCCATTGCATGCGTGCAAGGTTTGGACGTTGGCGACCCATAGATCTTCCACTTTCGTTTCCTATTTTATCTTTATTTTTTATCTTTATTTTTTGAAGTTGCACATCCATATGTGCTTGTTCATGCTGTAAACACAGCGCCGATTAACCTGTAAATTTTGAGGAGAATTAAATATGTTCAAGAAGTCCGTTTTTTCTGTGCTCAACGCACTCATCATTTTAACTTTCGTGCTCTCGGCCTGCTCAAGCCCGGCCGCGCCACAAGAGGGGGGCGCGGCGCCAGCCGACGCCAATGCCCCGATCGAGGTCTGGATTGACGCCGCGCGCGAGGAATCGGCCGGCAAGTTTGTTGACGCCTATCCGGATAAGGGCAAGTTGGTCTCGTTAACGACCACAGATTATGGGCAACTGCCCCAGAAGATCCTGTTCTGGAACAACGTGGGCAGTGGATGGCCAGATGCTTCCTTTGGCGGCCCCCAGATCGTCCCGTTGATCAACGACGCCGCCCACAACTACCTGGGTGATCTGGCGCCGTACGTCGATCCCAATATCGTTAAAGACTTTGCACCTGGCTCGTTGCAGAACTGTTGGGACGGCACTAAGCTCTACTGTCTACGCAATGACCTGGCTCACTTTGTACTCTGGTACAACGCCACCAAAGCGAATGAATTGGGCATTGAAATTCCGGAGACCTACGAAGATCTACAGGCCACCTGCGCATCGCTCAAGCAGTCCAATCCCGAAATTCAGTGTGCGCTTGGGCAGCAGGATGTTTCATTCTTTAACATCCTGGTCTCCAACCAGTGCCCCTTTCAGCAGATCATCGGCGCCGGAGAGCTTCGCATCAACGCGACCCACGAAAACTGTATAAAAGCCGCCCAGTGGCTGGATCAGATGTCCCAGGATGGTTACTACAAGCTCACCGATATGTTTGGCACAGATGCCTCCGACATCGTTAAGAGCGATAATTGGCTCTTCATCCCGTCGTCCTCTTGGTTTGGTGATTACGTGATCAAGGGCACCTACTACGATGCCGCCGATCCCAACTTCGAAGGCAAAATCGGTGTCGCGCCGATGCCCAAGTGGGAAGGCCAGGAACACCCGTGGGTCTTCTGGTGGGGTGGTGCAGCTTGGGTGATGTCGCGCCACACGCAGAATCCGCAGTTGACGGCCGATTTCCTAACCTATATGACCACCGACGTGATCAAAGAGCAGGGCACTTATCCAGCCTATATGCCGGCGGCGGACGAGTGGCTGAAGAGCCGCATGCCCACCCTCACCTACCTGGAAGATACGACAAAAGCGGGCGAGGTGCTGAAATCGGAAGCCGGCCACATGTGGACGATGGCGACAGAAGGCCCCGTGGATATTGGGGCAATCTTCGGACCAATCTTGACCAAAATTAACGCCGGCGAGCTAAATTACGAAGCCGCCCTGGCCGAATGGCAAGCGGCTTTGGTGGATGGCGCGGGCAAGCTTGGTTATACACCGGTCACGACGGGCCTGGATGATTTCCCATCCCAATAGTGTAGACTGATGGTAACGATAGTACGCGGACGCTTGTCGTTCCCGTACTATCGTTTTTTTTGGAGGTTCATCATGCAGGAAGCGGTAGCAAAAGTGAGTAAATCCGCCAAACGTCGCCCATTTCAATTCAACAGTGCCATTTTGCTCGGCATCCCCTACATTGCTTTTATGGTAATATTTGGGATCGTGCCGATGATCTTGGCGATCATCTTTAGCTTTTCGAAATATGGTAATTATCAGCCCGAATACTTCGCCGCCGGGCTGTCGAATTACATCGCAATTTTAACCGATCCCCAATTGCTGATCAGTTTTGGCAATATCTTGAAATTTGGAGCGATCATGCTGCCGGTCAGCTTTATCGGCGCGTTGGCGATTGCGTTGATTCTGGATCTGGCCGATGATCGCTTTGGTGGCTTTATGCGCACCGTCTATTTTATCCCCGGCGCCATCACCTTGCCAGCGGTTGCCCTGATCGCCATTTTTATGTTTGATCCTGGCATCAGCCCGTTTGGCTTCCTGCTCAAACTGACCGGCGCCAAGATTGCCGGCGATATCTTAAATAACAAAACATTAATTTATTTCATGGTGCTGCTGCGCTTTTTTGCCAGCTCGGGCGGGTGGATTGCCGTTTTCTATGGGGCGTTGACGGGCATCAACCGTGAAGTGATCGAGGCCGGGATGATTGACGGTTGCAATCCCTGGCAAATGGCCTATTACATCAAGCGGCCCTTGATCATGGGTTATGCCCTGTTTATGTTAATTAACTTGACCATCCAGAGCCTACAACTCTTCGCCGAACCGTTCATCATCCAGACCAGTCTGCGGACAGGTTCGCCGATTGATCCCTATTGGTCGCCCAACATGTGGAGCGCCTTTCTTACCATCCGCACGGGTGATTTTGGCAAGTCCGCCGTCATCTCGTTGATTATGTTGCTGATCAGCCTGGTGGCCGCCGTTTTTATCGTGACCCGCACCGGCATGTTCAAGACCGATGTTGTCCGGAATTAGTAATAGATTGTGGAGTAAAGACTAATGGCCCAAATATTTCCCAGCCCCCGCAGATCTTCTTCGCTTAAAAACGCTTATACCAACTGGCGTTATCGCACCGGTTTAGACCCCGTATCCTATCTGTTTCGCCTGGGCATCCTGCTGTTTTTTGTGATCTTTTTTGGTGTTCCGATCCTCTGGCTGTTCATCACACCATCCAAAGCGCATAAGGAATTAACTGAACTCCCGCCGCTGGCGTTTGGCAGTTTTACGAATGTGGTCGATTCTTGGAATCGTTTGATGGACTACAACAATGGCATCGTGCTCACCTGGGCCTGGAATTCCGTTTGGTATGTGGCCTTTGCGCTGACACTTTGTTTGATCATTACGATTCCTGCCGGCTATTTGTTGGCCAATGTCAACATCCGGGGGCGCAAATTGCTCCTGTGGGCCACCTTGATCTTGATGCTGCTGCCCAGTGATGCGGCCGTCTTGCCGATGTATATGGAATTGTATTTGATGCGCTTGATCAATACACCCTGGGCCGTGATTCTGCCGGCCGGCTTTGCTCCGTTTGCGGTTTATCTCACCTATACTTATTATCGGACCGTAATGCCTAGGGATCTTGTCGATGCGGCCAAGGTGGATGGCTGCTCTGATCTGACGATGTTTTGGCACATTGGTCTGCCCCTGGCGCAAAGTATTATCGCCATGTTGCTTTTTACCCAGTTTGCCACCCTGTGGAATGGCTTTTTTGCCGCCTCCATCTTCCTGGAAAGTGACCGGCTCAAGACGCTGCCCGTTGGCGTTTGGGTGATGGCGCAACAAACTGGCGCCTTGAACCCCAATCCGAGCGCCTATGGTAAGGTCCTGCTTCTACGCCCAGACATGGCGACGATCAGCGTGATTACTGTGCTACCGGTAATTATTATCTTCCTAATCTCCCAGCGCTTTATTGTCCGCGCCGCCACGGCCGGTGCAATCCAGGGCGAATAAGAACAATACGAATAATTAATGGTGAATAATTAATGAGCGTGATAACCTGTTGACCACAGCGCCGAAATGGCAAAAATTAGCAGTTAATTATTAATTATTCACCATTAATTATTAGCCCGGTTCTACTGTACAGAAGGTTACTTGAACGATGAGCTACAAAGCAGATGCCAGCGGCCCAGCGGGCCGCATCAAACAAGTGAAGGCCACGCCGCAGGCCCGCCGGCGGCTTCGCTGGTTGCCCTATGCGTTGGCCCTGCCGATTGTCCTCTATGAAGTCGCGCTGATCGTCTATCCGATTGCGCAAGGGATCTTGGGCAGCTTCCAACAGATCGAGTTAGCAAGCACCAGAGCGCCCAAGTGGATCGGGCTAGACAACTACACACGCATGCTCAACGATCCAGATTTCTGGCAGGTGATGCAGACGACGCTGATCTTCACTGCCTTGGTGATTATCGTGGCGATTGGTGCGGGTTTGGCGACGGCGCTGCTTTTCAATTATCCTTTTCGCTTCCGGTCGATCGCGCGCGCGATGTTGATGCTGCCCTGGGCCTTTCCCGAGGTGCCGGTCGTGATGATCTTTATCTGGATCCTCAGCCCGCAGTTTGGTGTTGTCAACATCCTGGCGCGCATGATTCCGGGCGTCAACGAAAACCCGCAATGGTTGCAGGTTCCCTGGTTGGCGATGGGCTGGGTGGTGCTGATCGCCTCATGGAAAGCATTCCCATTTTACAGCCTGGTGATCCTGGCCGCACTACAATCGGTGCCGCAGGAGATCTATGAAGCGGCCAAGGTAGATGGCGCCAGCCCGCTGCAATTGTTCTGGCGCATTACCGTGCCCAGCATCAGCACGACGCTGGAACTGCTGGTCGTGCTGGCCTCGATCTTCTCCTTCAAACAATTTACCATCATCTATCTAATGACGGGCGGCGGGCCGTCCGGCGCCACGGAAACAATTGTGATGCGCATCTTCAACACGGCGTTCCGCTTCTACGACTATTCGTATGCCACCGCGCTCGGTGTAGCAGGCTTCATCGTCTCGCTGGTGATTGCGTTTTTCTTTATCATTTTGCAGACACGCCGGGCGCAGGAGAATGGTTGATAGTCACGGCGGTCGCAAGCACTACCTAATCGCCCAATCAAGTGATTGGGCGATTACACAAAGGTCAATATGACGAACAATGCTTTTAGCGTAAGCACGACACCCAAAAAATTTAAACTGGGCCAGACGTTGCGCACCATCGTGCTCTATGGGGCGGTGACGGCGGTTTCGCTGATCACTATCTTCCCCATCTACTGGATGTTGGTGAGCACCTTCCAGCCCAGCAAGTACAC